>DASXEF010000448.1:0-4986 GCA_036490255.1 Kofleriaceae bacterium | reverse complement strand
CGGCGAGCCAATGCATGACGACGTCTTGCGCATCGCCGTGCAGCTCCTCGAACGCGAGCGCGAGCGCCTCGTGCCAGTACGCGATCGCGGACGCGTCGAGCACGCCGAGCACGGCCTGGCGCACGTGATCGTGCGCGGGTTGCAAGATCATCTCGCCGCCGGTGTGGCGCACCGTCGCGAGCCGAGCCGCGGCAAGCTCGGCCGCTTCGCCGTGACCGCCGATCACGCCGGCCGCACGCGCGGCGACATCGATCGGCAACGGCCGCGCCGCGATCGCCGAAACCGCGAGCATCGCCTGCGCGTCGGGGCGCAGGACTTCGGCGCGGCTGCGCACGATCTCGTCGATCGAGCCGGTCACCGCATCGGCGCGCGCGAGCTCGCTGAGCACGAGCGGGTTGCCGGCGCCGGCGCGAACGATCTGCTCGGCGCGCACCGGATCGGCGAACGGCGCGACGAGCGCACGCGCCTCGGCATCGTCGAGCGGCCGCAGCTCGAGCTCGCGGACGTCGCCGCGGCGCGCACCGCCGGGCCCGAGCTTCGCGATCACGCCCAGGTAATCTTCCGGGCGATGCGCGATCGCGACGAGGATGTTCGGCTCGCCGGGATGGATCAGCTCGGCGATGAACGCGGCGCTGTCGGCGTCGCCCCAGTGCGCGTCGTCGATGAAGATCGCGAGCGGCCGGAGCCGCGCGAGCCGCGCGAGCACGTGGCGCAGCGCTGCGAAGCCGCGGCGGCGCAGCTCCGAGAGATCCGCCGGCGGCGCCGATCGCGCGGCGAGCTCGGCGAGCTTGCCGACGCGGCGGAGCACCGGAAACAACCGCACGAGCGCGCCGGTCTCGCGCGGCGCGAGCTGCACGATCGTCTCGGGCGACAACGGCACGAGCACGCCGGCGAGCACGTCGACCACGCCGTCGAGCATCTTGAACGGCACCTGTTCGCGCTCGAAGCAGCGGCCCTCGAGCACGAGCGCGCGATCGCCGAGCTCGCGCAGGAACCGCCGCATCAACGTGCTCTTGCCAAGACCCGACTTGCCGCGCACGACCACGGTGACGCCGTGCGTGCGCGTGTCGGCGGCGGCGCGACCGAGCTCGGCAAGCTCGCGATCGCGGCCGACGAACACCGGCGGCTGCACGGTCGGCGTGATCGCGCGCGTGCGCTGCGACGGCGCGGCGCCGAGCTCGTGCAAGATCTGCACGCCGGTCGGGCGCGTGCCCGGCGACGTCGCGAGCATGCGCAGCGCCAGCCGCGCCAGATCTCCCGGCGCGTTCGCGGGCGTCGCCGGCGTCTCGCGCTGCTTGCGGTTCATGATCTGCTCGGGCTCGCCTTCGAACGGGCGCCGGCCGACGAGCGCTTCGTAGATCATCGCGCCGAGCCCGTACCAATCGCTCGCCTCGGTGAGCGGTTGATCGGCCGCCTGCTCGGGCGACATGTACGCGGGCGTGCCGACCGCGAGCTTGTCGGGATCGCGCTCGGCGACGCTCGCGACGAGGCCGAAATCGAGCAGCACGAGCCGGCCGCGCGACGTCACGAGCACGTTCGACGGCTTCAGATCGCGGTGCAGCTTACCGGCGCGATGCAGCGCGACCAGCGCATCGACGAGCTGGACGAGCGCGCCGCGCAGCCGCGTCTCGTCGAGCGCCGAGGCGGCGATGTCCGTGCGCGTTCGCTTCGGCCCCGGGCTGCCGGGCCGCACCCAATCGATGAACGACACGCCCTCGACGAGCTCCATCGTGAAGTACCAATCGCCGGCGTCGGCGTGGAGCTCGTGCAGCTGGACCAGGCCGGGATGCGTGATGTCGGCGAGCGCGCGGAACTCGCGCTTGAAGCGAAATAGATCGCGCCCCGAGGCGTGGCGCAGCAACTTCAGCGCGACCTCGCGGCCGAGCTGATGATCGAACGCGCGATACACCGTGCCGGCACCGCCGGTGCCGAGCGTGCCGCGAAGCTCGAAGCGCCCGGATCCCAAGACTGCTGGGACCGACATGCTCGCCAGCTTACCTCAACTGACGAAACGCCCACGTCCGTGGGACGCGCAGCTTCGCCGGCCGGTGGATCGGATCGCGCGCGAGCCGCCGCAGCAGCAGGCGAGCGTCGTCGGCCTTGCGATCGGGCTTCGGCCACGCCGCGAGCGCCGCCAGCTCGCGCGCCGGTAGCTTCGCGGCCGTGCCATCTGCGACGAGCTGCGGCCACGAGCGCTCGCGATAGAACCGGGCCCGCGCGAGCTCGACGAGCGCCTTGGCGGTCGCCGCCGAGATCACGCGGGCGCGCGCGGCGGCTGCGAGGCCGTGTCGCAGGTTGACCAGTGCATCCGAGACCGCGCGATAGCCGGCCTCGGCGGGCAAGTGCGCGACCGCGACCTCGTCGTCGGCGACGAGCCGGCCGGCTTTGAAGTCGCGATAGATCGCGCCGACGCCGATCATGCCGAACGGCGCGAGCTCGGCGGCCCGCAACGCGCCCATGCTCGCCGCGCCGTAGACCGCGATGCCGCGCTCGAGCGCGATCAAGATCTCCTTGTGCCACACCGCGGCCATCCGCTCGAAGTAGCCGTCGATGATCGCGATGCGCTTGACGCCGCGCTCGCGCGTCGCTGCGAGCACGTCGCCGACGGCGACCGGTGGCCGCGCGCCCGGGATGGTCAGCGTCGGGCCGGCGAAGATGATCGTACTCACCCGAGCGCCTCGATGTCGGTCGCGAGCCCGGGCACGATCACTTTCGCGACCGGCACGCGCAGCGTTGCATGCGTGAGATCGACCGCGATCACCTGCTCGAAGCCCGCGGCTCGAACGAGCTCGACGAGCACCTCGAGGTCCTCGCCCAGCGATCGCGTGCAATGCCGCGGCAGCTCGTCGAACATCACCGGCTCGCCGTCGGGCAAGCTCGCCCACATCGCCGCGAGCAACTCGCGGTCGGTCGCGCGCGCATAATCGGCCGCGAAGAAGTCGTCGCGACCACCGGCGATGTACGTCAGCCGCGTCTGCGCCGCTTCGGTCAGCGCGCGTGCGATCGCGATCTCGGGCACGAGGTGCGCGCCGAAGCCTTGATAGACGCCGAGCGGGCGCCACGCCGGCTCGCGCGGATCTTCGACGATCGCGCAGCCGATCGCGCACACGCCGATGCGGCTCGCGAGATCCCACACGATCACGCGCGAGCCGGCGCCGACGATCCGATCGATCAGCGCGGCGCACGCGGGATCGCGAATCGTGTCGAGCACGAGCCGGCGATCGCCGCCGCTGCGTCGCCACGCGGCCTCGGCGTCGCGCTCGATCACTTCGCACAAGCCGTGGACGATCGCTTCGGCGAGGTTGTTGCCGGATGCGAGGCCGTTCGACGAGATGTCGAACGCCGGTGGCGTCGTGAACGTCGTGTCGAGCGTGACCGCATCGAGCGGCACCAAGATCTCGTCGCCCGAGACGAGCTCGCAGCCGGCGATCCAGCTCCAGCGCGCGTCGAGATCGAGCCGGCCTCGC
Organism: Kofleriaceae bacterium; assembly: GCA_036490255.1. GTDB lineage: Bacteria > Myxococcota_A > Polyangia > Haliangiales > Haliangiaceae > JABFXX01. The sequence continues at coordinate 1,519 of DASXEF010000448.1, read as the reverse complement.
GGCCGCGCCAGGTGCCGAACGTCGACGACGCGGCGGCGTTTCGCCAACGCGCGATACGAGCCGCGGATCGTCGCCCTCGCCTGCTCGGCCGAGAACGTCTCGAGGCTCTCCATCAACGCCGAGATCCGCGCCGCGTCGCGCGAGCTGCCCTTGCCCTGCTGCGTCGACAGCGACTGGCCCATCGGCCGGATCGCGGCGAACACCGGGATGCCGAGCGTGTCGAGCCCGGTCAGCTCGGCGATCCGCGTGATCCCCGCGCGCTTCGCCGCCGGCGAGAACCGCTTCCATGTCGCCGCGAGACTCGCGGCGCGATGCGTGCCGTCGCGCCATCGCGTTCGCGCGCGCAGCGGACGTCCGAAGAACCGCAGCATCCGATCAGAGTGCTATCATCGTTTCGTGCGCTGCCTGTGCCTCTTGCTCGCGTTCGCCGCATGTCACGCCGGCGGCGAGTATCAAGGCAGCAGCATGGTCCAGCAGGGATCGTTCGATTCCGGCGAGACCAACGGCCGGATGTTCGACTTCGTCAGCGACAAGCCGAGCGGCGAGGACTGGCAGATCCGCGTGCGCGGCACGTCGATCTGGGTCTCGCACTCGCAGGAAACGAAGTCCGACGATCTCGGCGGCGCGCAGAACCTCACCGAGGACGAGAGCATCAAGCTGTGGAACATGATCGATGCCCTCGACCTGCCGAAACGCAAGAAGGGCAAGGTCGACGACGACAAGGGCACGGTGACGCTGCGCCTGCGCGAACCGACCGACGAAGGGCCCCACGATGTTTACACCGTGTACATCTCGCGCGACACCGACGACGATGACGTGCTATCGCTCGGCAAGTATTTGCAGAAACTCGTGACCTCGCACTTCAAGAAAAACCCGACCTTCTGATGTTTGGCATTCTCATCACGCTGTCGCCGAAGCGCCTCACGGTGCTCGAAGAAGATCCCGAAACCCTGCTCGACGTCGTCGAGGCGCGCGAGGAGCAAGCCATCCCCGGCTTGCTCGACATCGGCAACGCCTGGGACGCGATCGACGTCATGCTCTCCGATCGCGGCAAAGATCCGTTGCTCGGCGACGCCGTGCTCGGTCGCTCCGGCCGCAAGTTCGGCGATGGCTCGGCGCGTCTGCTCGGCCCTGCCCGCGTCGCCGAGATCGCGAAGAAGCTCGATTCGCTGCCGCCCGATCACGTCGCGACGCGCTACAGCGTGCTCGTCGGCGCGAAGGCGCACGCGAACGTCGGCGCCGAGCCCGACGACGAAGAGCGCGAAGCGCTGCAGCTGCTGCTGTCGCGCGTGATCGCGCTGTACAAAGACGCCGCGAATCAGCAGCACTCGATGCTGTTGATGCTCCTAGGGACGTAGTCCATTAGCGCAACTTCGGCGCGCCAAGTGCGCGCTTTTGTTGATGCCAATAGGGACGCACTACAGTAAGTGCTCCGCAGCGACTTCAATCTCCGTCGGAGACGCCGTCCGCTTTAGTCCGTCCCCAGCGCCCTCAACGATCACGCGGGGTTGGCGCGTCG
>DASXEF010000256.1:0-1592 GCA_036490255.1 Kofleriaceae bacterium | reverse complement strand
CCCAATCTTCGCGCCAGCTGAATTCGCGCCGCGACGGACCGTCTTCCGATTCCCACACGTTGTCGTCGAGCCAGCGCTCGACGCTCCACGTCGTCACGATGCCGGACGGTTGCCACACCCAGCCGTTGTCGGCGATCTGCGTGCCGCTCGGCGACACGTGCAGCCCGCAGTGAAAGTAGTCGAGGTAGTGCCGATTGCCGTGCTCGGGTGTCGGTCGTGCGGTCAGCGCCTCGCCGGTGTGAAGGTCGAACGCAGCGAGCCGATTCCACTCGGGCGCGAAGATCGCGACCTCGCGACCGCGATGCGAGACGAACGCGAACGGAAACTTGCAGACGTCTTCGTGGTAGCCGGCGCGTTCGAGCGGGATCCGCCGGTCCGTCGCGAGCTCGACGATCTCGCCGCGCGTGCCCTGCCGCTCGACGACTGCGGCGAACGCGCCGTTCGGCGACACGTGCAGCGTGATCGGCAACTGGATCGCGACGCGCGCGAGCTCGCGAACGTTGCGGCGATCGAGATCGATCTCGACGAGCGCGCCGGCGTTGGTCGCGGCGAGCCAGCGCGAGCGATCGGCCTCGCCGTACGGCGCGAACGCGGCGAGCTCCGGGACATCGAGCTCGATCGTCTCGTGCTCGAACCACAGTCCGTGCGAGAGCTGCAGATGCTCCGGCTCGCCCGTGAAGCGCAGCCGGCTGTTGTCGCGAACGCGCGCGACGACCTCGTCGTTCGCGTCGACCGTCGCCGCCAGCTCCGCGCATGCCTCGCACACGAGGTCGGACTCGACGCCGACGCCGGTGAACCGCTCGACGTAATCTCGCCCCGGCACGTGCTCGCAAACCCGCGTCACGTGGCGAGCTTAGCGCCGACGCAACCGCCGCGCGCACGGGCCGATACATCGGCGCATGCGGGACTACCAGGCAGCGCTCGGCACCATGTTCGAGCGCAGCATCCTCGAAGCACGGCCGTCGCTGCGCGAGCCGCAGCGCGAGCACCAGGACGCGCACGCGCGCCGCGTTGTCGAGATCCTCGTCGAGACGCTCGCCGGGTTCGCGGTCGGCACCGTCACGCGCGACTTCGCGCGTGCGGTCAACGCGTGGTTCGGCGCCGATGCCGGCGCGCTCGTGCACGCCGCGGTTCCCGCGCCGAAGCGCACGCGACGCGCGAAGCTCGCCGACGAGCTCATCGACGCGCCGATCACGTTGATGCGCGACGAATTCGGCGAGCAGCTGCGCGATCGACTCGCGCAAACCGCGCGCGAGCTGAGTGCGATGATCGAGGTCGTGGCGGCGCGGTTGCCGGGGGAACGCAACCGCGCCGCCGTTGCGATGTTCGGCGAGCTCGCGTGCGGCGCCGAATACGACGATCGGCTCGCGCGAGAGCTGTCGATCGGTTGGGCGTGCGCGTGTGCGGCGATCGAGCACATGCCGATGCCGGTGATCGAGACGTCGCCACGATCTCGAGATCTCTGGCGGATCTGGTCGGAGCTGGCCGGAAATCCGGCAGCGTCGAAAAGTCGACAGGCCGAGCAGCGTGATGGCTACATCGCGCTGGTTGGCTAACTTTGTGAGTTGCGAGATCAATAAAATGAGTCTAGA
>DASXEF010000444.1:0-2026 GCA_036490255.1 Kofleriaceae bacterium | reverse complement strand
CGGCCACAGCTTCGCGAGCGCGGCGCGGTCGTCGGCGGCCGACAGATCGACGAGGTGCGGCTCGAACGGCACGGCGAGCTCGTAGAGGCCGATGAGTGCTTTCCAGCAGAATGACGACAGCGGGTGGTAGTGGAGCTTCATGATCGATCAACGAACGGCGAGGTCGAGAAGATAGCGGCGATGTTACGCTCGTGCCCGGCATGGATCGTCTGACCGGCTTCTTCATCGTGTGCCTGGGTGGCGCGCTCGGCAGCGGCCTGCGTTACTTGACGGCGCTGTGGGCCGGCGCGCGGGGCTGGACCGCGTTTCCGTGGGCGACGCTGATCGTCAACGTCGTCGGCTGCTTTCTGATCATGCTGATCGTGACGATCGCGTCGGCGACGACGATGTCACCGGGCATGCGGCTGTTCCTGACGACCGGCATGATGGGCGGTCTCACGACGTACTCGACGTTCGATCTCGAGACCACGCGGTTCTTCCAGGACGGCGTGCCGCTGACCGCGTTCGCGAACATCGGCGCGACGCTCGTCACATGTTTTGTCGCGGGCTTGCTCGGGCTCGCGCTCGCGAAAGTCCTCGTCCCAGCCGCGGCCAGTTGATATAGCACCGCGATGCGCTGCCCCGCGTGCATGCGATTCGTCGGCCTCAGCCGCAAACCATGTGCGTGTGGTTTCGATCTCGCGACGCAAGATCCGGCGCGCGCGATCGAGCTCGCCCGTCGCGATCAGCGCAAGGCGTTGCTGCTCGTCGCGCTCGGCTGCGCCGCGCTCGCGGTGATCGTCGTGGTGAACGTGGTGCCCGCGCTCGACGCCGTGTGGACGCGGTGGTCGGCGCCGACGGCGGGCTTGCCGGTCCGCGTGATGCGCGTGAGCACGGCGGTGTTGCTCGTCACCGTCGCGACCGCGATCTATGCGCCGGGCCGCGGCTCGTGGCTCGCGTTCGATGCGCGCCGCCGATTGCGGCGACTACGCGAGCTCGCGGCGTTGCCGAGCGCGCGCGTGATCAGCAGCTGACCGAGCCGAGGAGCTGACACGTGCCGGCGGTCGCCGGCGGCGCGGTCGGAATGCACCGCGCCGGGAACAAGCAGTTCGGACCGGCCTTCGTGTCGCACGCGCTGCCGTCGCCGGCGGGCGCGACGCACGTGCCCTTGGTCTGCATCGTCGGAATCACGCAAGCTGCACCCGAGCCGCACGCGGTATCGACGTTGCTCACGATGCCGCACGCCGAGCCGGCCGAAACGATCGGCTGCGCGACGCACTTGTCCGTCGCTTCGCTGCACGTCAGGCCGAGGTCGCCGTTGCACGGCGGCGCGGTCTTGTGCGTCGGATCGCAACCGGCGCCGAGCGTCGCCGCCAGCACCTTGCAGCTCCCGGTGCCGCCGGTGCCGACGCACGCGAGGCCGTTGTCGCACGGCGTGGTCGCGTTGCACGTCTGGCCTTGCTGCGCGGGCACGGTGCACACGAGCTTGGAGTTGCAGATGAGCGTCTTGCCGCAGCTGCTCGCCGCGCACGATGCACCGGCGACAGGGTCCGCCTGGCATAGCCCGCACAACGCGTTCGCACCGAGCGCGCAAAACGAGGTCGCGCACTGCGCGGAGAACGAGCACGTGCCGGTGCCGGGTCCGACGGCGTCGCATTCGGCCGGCACGGTGCCGGCGAGATACACCGCGCACGTCTCGGCGGCGATCGCGCTGCCGCACGCCATCTGACCGCCGGGCGTCGCGCCGGTGTCCGGCGCTGCGAGCGCGTCGTTGCACGCCAACAGCTCGCGCGCTTCGCATTGCGCGACCGTGCCGTACGATTTGTAGAGATCGGCGATCGAGCACGTCATCAGCTGCGTGCAGCGCGCGGTCGCGAGCGCGGTGCACGCGTCGTTGTCGAGCAGCGCATCGACACCGTCGACGACCGCGTCGCCCGGCTGAGTCATCGGCGCGTCGTCGCCAGATTGCACCGGTGACGGCGAGCTCGGCGAGCACGCGAATACAACAACGATGGCGAAGGGCACGCGGAGCATCGTCGCTCGATCG
>DASXEF010000192.1:0-8155 GCA_036490255.1 Kofleriaceae bacterium | reverse complement strand
GCTCGGGCTCGGGCTCGACGGAAAGACGATCGATTTCGATCGGTTGCGCTTATGTGATCGGCATTGGTTCTAGTTCCGCTTCGCGATCTGCTCGGCGCGTGTCATCAGCGGCGCCGGATCGGCGAACGAGTAGTCGGACCGGAGCATCTGGTGGCGGTACGTGCCGTCGTCGCGCTTCGGCGCGAGCTGCTGCAAGCGCTGCCACGCGGTGCGTGCGCGCGGCCGATCGATGCCGTCGGCGGCGACGAGCTCGGCATAGCTGGCGAAGATGTGAAAGCGGTCCTCGTCGGGGATGCGTGCCGCGGCAAGCTCGCGCAGCGCGGTCGCGCGATCGCCGGCCCAGATGCTCGCGACCGCGAGCGCGATCGGAAGCTCGCCGTCGTGCCTCGCCGTGGTGTGCTCGAGCGTGCGATGGAGCTCGGCGCCGTTGGTCGGTGGCGCCGCATCGTCGAGCGCGAATGCGCCGAGCACGGTGATCGCGAGCTGCTTGCACGACTCGTCGTTGCCGGCCTCGCACGCGCGCTGCGACCACGGCACGGCCGCGAGCTTGCTGCGGCCGATCAGCGCCCCACGCTCTTGGCACGCGCCGCCGACGTGCGCATCGCACGCGCGTTCGAGATACGTCGCGCGCTTCGCGTTGTCGCGCAGCACGTCGGAGAAATACACGCGTGCGATGTCCCAGCACGCGGCTCCGTCGCCGCCGGTGCACGTGTCGTCGAGCAGCGTGACCGCGCGCTCGTACGCCCACCGCGCGGTCTTGGCGTCGGGCGAATGGTGATAGCCGGTCTTGGTGTCGAGATAATCTTCCTCGGCGAAGCTGCCGAGGCTCGCGCACGCGGGCGCATCGTTCGCGGTGCAGTCGTGGTGCAACTTCGCGGTGAGCTTCGCCGCGGCGGCTGCGGAGCTCGGAGTGTCGGCCGATGCGACGGTAGCGAGCAGTAGAACGAGTGCGAATGCTTTCATTGCAGCTGGACTGACGCCAGCTTCGCATCCCAGCCGGCTCCGGTGAGGTCGGCCGAGTAGCTCTCGACCAGACCGGCGCCGCGGCAATACGTCGAGTACGCCGTGTAGCTGACGTTCTGATTCGCCGTCCAGCAGTCGTCGTAGCTGCCCGCCGGCACGGTCACGCTGGTCTCGCGCTTCCACGTGTAGCTGGTGTTCGCGTAGTTCCACGACTCGCCGTCGACGAGCGTCGGATCGATCAGCTCGAGCCAATCGGAGCCGTAGTAGAAGTCGACCTCGTCGCCACCGGGCGTCGAGTAATCGTAGGTCTCGCCGGCGAGCGCGGTGCAGAAATCGGTGACTTGATACGCGGCACGGCCGCCGACGGCGTTGGCCGATTGCACCGTCTGGCTCGACGTGCCGGGCGAGCAGGTCGAGCCGGCGCCGACGATCGCGACGTCGTACGTCCACGTATTGCCGACCGCGAGTGGATAGAGCGCGGTGTGGCTACTCGAGCCGGAGCCCGTGTTCGAGCCCGAGCCGGTGTTCGAACCACCGCCGCCATCGGGCGAGGTCATTGCCGCAGGTGTGCTCGAGCATGCCGCGAGGACGATCAACAGGCGCTTCACATCGACACGAGCCACGAGATGGCCGACGGTCGCACGAAATCAGAACCGACCGCTCCACGAAACGGCCGCGCCGTTCGCGGTCGGCGCGATCGCGATCGGCGCTTGCTCGTGCACGCCGAGCAAGTACAGCGCGCCACCGCCGAGGATCGCGGCGGCACCGGCGCCGTAGAGCCACCACTGCACGGTCGCATCGGTGCGCGCCGATGCATCGTTGCCGGCGACGTCGCTCCAGATGCAGCCGCTCGCGCACGCGCCGCTGACCTGGTTCGACAGCGACGACGAGTGATAGCCGAAGATCGCGCCGGTCAGCACGAGTGCCGCGCCGGTGCTCGCGAGCCCGATGCCGGCGATGCGCTCGAGATGCGCGGTATCGCTGTCGTCGTCTGGCGTCGTCGAGCGCACGACGGTGGTCGTCGTGGTCGTGGTCGGCGCCACGCGCGGCGTCGACGGCATCGGTGTGGTCGTCGGGCTCGGTGCGGGAAGGATCGGCGGTGGCGGCGGTACTTCGGGCGCTTTCGCCGGGCCGAGCTCGTCGAGCCGTTGCATCGCGAGCATCGCGAGCCGGCCGTTCGGCTCGAGCGCGAGATAGCGGTTGTAGCCGTCGCGCGCGACCTGCGTGTCGCCGAGCAAGCGCGCGCACTCGGCGGCGTTGAACAGGAACGCGGGCTTCTTGCTGAGCTCGTAGCCGGCAAGAAACTCGGCACGCGCCTCGGCAAATCGGCCCGCGCCATACAGGGACTGGCCGTGCTCGTAGTGCGTCTTCGCGGCATCGGCGAGTGAATCGTCGGCGTACGCGGGTGAAGCGACGCAGATCGCAGCAAACAACATCGCGGCGGTTTTCATCGGGCCCTCTATTCGGCGAACGGATCGACGATCACGGCGTCGTCGCGATGCTTCGTGGGTTTGGTCTTGGGTTTCGTGGGGGGCGGAGTCGGAAGAGTCGCGATCGCGGTCGGCGTCGGCGTCGGTGTCGGTGTCGGTGTCGGTGTCGGCGTCGGCGTCGGCGTCGGCGTCGGCGTCGGCGTCGGCGTCGGCGTCGGGGTCGGTGTCGCGATCGGTGTCGGTGTCGGTGTCGGCGCCGGGGGTTCCGTAGCGGCTGCAACCGGTGCCGGCTCGACCGGCGGCGCCGCCGGCCGCGGCTGCGTGACGACGACCGGCTCGGCGCGCCGGGCGACCGGCGGTTTCACGTCAGATCGCGAATCGCCACCGCTCGCCATGACGATGATCGCGACGACGAGCGCCGCCGCCGCCGCACCACCACCTGCGAGCCACGGCCACCGCGGCCGGTGAGGCAGCGCGATCGCGTCGTCGATGTCGTCGCTCGCTTCGATCGGTTCACTCGGTTCGCTCGACGCGATCGCCACGACGGGCTCGATCGCCGGCGCCGGCTGTTCGAGCCACTTGTCGAGCTCCGCGACGACGTCGGTCATCGCCAGCTGGCGGCCGACCATGCGCGCGATCGTCTCGGCAACGCGCGCCGGTGCTCCGTCGATCCGCGGCGTGTCGCCCGCGCGAAACGCGGTGCCCGTCAACAGCTCGAACGTCGTCGCGCCGAGGCTCGCGACATCCGACGCGACATCGACGACCTCGCGCGACAACGCCTTCGCGACACCCGCATCGAGGATCTTGATGCCGCCGGTCTCGACGAGAAACACGTTGCTCGCGCGCAGCCCGCCGTGAACATGACCGGCCGCATGCACGGTCGCCATCGCGCTCGCGAGGTACGAGATGATGTCTCTGGCGCGTGCGACCGACAGCTTGCCGTCGCGTTTGACGAGCGCGGCCGCCGATTCACCGCGCAGGTGCTCGACGACCGTGTACGGCTGGCCCGTCGGCAACACGCCGACATCGATCGCGCGCGGGATCGCCGCGACCTCGAGCTTGCCGAACATCCGCACCTCGGCGACGACGCGCTGCGCATTGCCGGGCAACGCCGCGATCTCCGGCGCGACGATCTTGATCGCGACGCGCGCGGCGGTGTCGATATGTTCGGCGAGATACACCGAGCTCGCGCCGCCTTTGCCGAGCAAGCCGATGATGCGATGCAAGCCGATGAGCTGGCCCGTATGCGTCGGCGCGGCACGCAGCGCCGGCGGCTCGGCCGCAGGCGTCGGCGCGATCGGCATCGCGGTCGGCATCGGCATCGGCGTCGGCATCGCGGTCGGCGTCGGCGTTGGCGTCGGTGTCGGCATCGCGATCGGCATCGGCATCGGCATCGGCATCGCGATCGGCATCGGCATCGCGATCGGCATCGACATCGGCATCGGCATCGGGCTCGGGCTCGGGCTCGGGCTCGGGCTCGGGCTCAGGCTCGGCATCGCGCTCAGCGTCAACGGCGCCGTGCTCCTCGACGCGCGCGTTCGCACCGGCTCCGGCGCAACAACCGGCGCGAGCTTGACGGCGAGCAGCTGCGCTTCGAGCTCGATCGCGCGCGGCCTCATCGCAGGATCCGCAGCGAGACATTGCTCGAGCAAGACCCTCAACGCACCCGGCACGTCGGCCCGCAGCGCATCGAGCATCGCAGCCGGATGCGCCGGCTTGCGGCCGAGCAAGATCTCGATCGCGGTCGTACCGAACGCGGCGATGTCGTCGGTGCTCGTGCTCGTGTTGGCGGCGAGCCCGAAGTCGCCGAGCTTGACGAGATCGTCGCGGCCGACCAAGACGCTGCGCGAGCCGACATCGCGATGGATCACGCCCGCCATGTGCGCGTTCGCGAGCGAGCGCGCGAGCTGGACCAGGATCGGCAGCGCGCGCGTCACCGGCATCGCGCCCGATGCACGCACGATGCGATCGAGCGATTGCCCCGAAAACAGCTCCATCACGATGTACGCGACGCCGGCCGCTTCTTCGCGGCCGAAGTCGATGAGCGAGATCGTGTTGTCGTGGTTGAGCTGCGCCGCGACGCGCGCCTCGCGCACGAACCGCTGCGCTTGTGCGCCGTCGTTGTCGCGCAGCACCTTGATCGCGACCGGCTTGTTGAGCACGAGGTGGTGGCCGGCGTACACGAACGTGCTCGCGCCTGCGCCGAGCAGATCTTCGGCGGCGTACCGCGCACCGACGACGAAGCGGCCACCGCGCGCGAGCGCGCCGTCTCGAGCGCAAAACGGCCGCGTGCCGAGCGTGGTGCCGCACGACGCACAGAACGATTCGATGGTCTTGTTCATACGCCTTCGCCCGATTCGAACGCACCGAAGCAAATGCCCTCTTCGCACGGACCGCACGCGGCATCGCCGCAGTCCGCGTCGGAGCCGCACTCGAGCACCGCGCACGTCGTCGGGACGACGCAATCGCCGGCGCCGTCGTCGACGTAGCCGCTGCCGCACGTGTAGCCGCACTCGCCGTCGCTGCAGTAGCCCGAGCCGTTCGCCGGCGACGGGCAGGTCTCGTCCATCGGCGCGTACGAGCACGCGCCGTTGCTGCACGTGCCCGCGCCGTAGGTGCGCAGCGTGGTCGCCGACGGACACGTGTCTTGCGGCGGCGCATCGCACGCGACCGGCACCTACCAGCCGAGGCACGAGTCGCCGCTGTTCGACTGGCAGGTCCGAACCGCGGTGCCGTCGCAATCGGTCTCACCGACGGTCGAGCATTCATCGGTGCAGCTCGCCGCGCACGTGCCGTTCGAGCAGAACGGCGCGTTCGACGGACACGCTTTCGGCGCCGACCAGTCCGAGCACCCGCCCGAGCCGAGCTCGCAGGTCGTCGTCGATTCGCCCGATGACGAGCACACGGTCTCGCCGACCGTGCAGCTCGTCGGACAGGTGCCCGAACCGAGCGAGATCGCAGCGTCTGTGGTCACACCGGCGGCCGGCGTCACCATCGCCGCGCCGTACGCGACTTGTTGACCCGAGAGCATCGCGGCGACGCTGACCGTCGTCGGCTGACCGATCGACGGCGACGGCACGACCACGTCGAACGCGTTGTTCGGCGGCATCGAGTGCAGGAACTCGCCGACCCGGACCTGATAGCTGTCGAGCGACAGGCCCTTTTGCGGGGTCACCTGGATGTGGACGATCGTGTAGCTCGCGTCGGTGCAGGCTGCGGCCAGCAAAAAGGCGAAGGCATAGGACGCGCGCGCGTGATTCACGCTCGGTCGAGCCGCGAGCCCGTCTCCGGTCGCACACTATTTTCGTTACAGCGCGATGTGCCGGTGATTCGCCGCGGAACAGGCCTATTCGGCGAGGTTTCGTTCTTGGCCGAGATCTACGAGCGGGTCCACGACGACGTTCTCGGCGGCCTTCTGGGCGATATGTCGCTGTTGCCGGATGGCAGTCACGAAATAGCTAGCGAAATGCCTCGAGCAGCTTCAACACGGTCCAGATCAACGTGCCTGTCACGAGCCCCGTGACGACCACCAGCTCGATCACGCGGCGCACCGGCGGGCCACGCCGCGCGGTCCGCGCGATCCGCTCGGCCGCGGCCGGATCCAGGTCGATCGCGGGCAAGTCGCGACTGACGTCTCTCAGATCGTCTTCGTCGGTCATGTCGTCCTCCACGAAGCGGGTGCGTGGTCGCCGAGCGATTCGGCGAGCTGGGCGCGGGCGCGGGCGAGCCGCTGGCGCACGGCGTCGGCGCGCAGCCCCAAGATCTCGGCGACCTCGATCGGCTGCATGCCCTCGACGCCGACCAGCAGCGCGACCTCGCGATACGCGCTCGGCAGCGCGGCAAACGCGCGCTCGAGTGCGAGCTGTTGCTGCGAATCGGCGTACGCCTCGAGCGGCGATCGCTCGGTTCCGACCGGCTCGCTCGGCACGTCGCCGGCGAGCTGTGCGCGAACTTGCTGCGCGCGCGCCCAGCTCACGACGAGGCGATGCGCGACGGTGAATAGCCACGCGCCGAGCCGCGTGTCAGAAGTGAGCGCCCGGGCGTGCTGGGCGAGTCGCAAGAACGTCTCCTGCAGCAGGTCTTCGGCGACGTCGCGGCGACGCGTCATGCGCACGAGGTAACCGTACACGCGGCGCCGGTACGCGGCGAACACCGCATCGAATGCGGCCGGCTCGCCGGTGCGAAGTCCGTGTACCCACGCCGTTTCGGACTCCACGCAAGCACAACGCAACACGCCGCGTCGCGTGACGCAATTTCTTGTCACGGCGTGCCGGCCGCCGCGTTTTGCTTCACATGCTGCGATTCATCATCAGCGGTGGCTGGGTCATGTTCGTGCTGCTCGCGCTCGCGATCCCGCTGCTCGTCGCGGCGGGCAAGTTCGCGAAGAACGCGTCGCCGCAGGGGCTATCGGTCATTCGTACGCTGAGCGCGGCGATGATCTTCATGGCGATCGCCGGCGTGACGAGCGATCTGGCGACGGTCGGCAGCAAGGTCTCCGACAACCCCGAGTGGCTCAAAGAACCGCTGCCGTACCTGTTGGGCGGCTTCGCCGAATCGATGACGCCGGCGATCGTCGCGTCCGGCCTGTTGTCGGTTGCGTGGATGCTCGTCGCGTTCGGCGTGCGCCGCATGCCGAAGTAGTTATCGAAGCGCTGAAGTTGCCCGCGTAGATCTCGCGTGTTACCGGATGACTCCGGTGTCCGACGACAAAGCGCAGACCACCGCGGGGCGCGGCGTCCTCTACATCGCGTTCGCGAAGTTCTACTTCATGTTCGTGGGACTGGTCGTCCAGTTCCGATTGCCCGCGATCCTGTCGCGCGTCGCGTGGGGCGGCTACTCGACCGTCAACTCGCTGATCTCGCCGGTCAACAACGTGCTGGTCACCGGCACGATCCAGGCGGTCTCGCGATTCTCGGCGCAGGAGCCCGACAAAGCGCGCTACGTCCAGAACGTCGGCATGCGCATGCACCTGCGCTTCGGCCTGCCGCTCGCGGTCCTCTACATCATCGCGGCGCCGCTCGTCGGCATGTTCGAGCACGACTCGACGATCGTGCCGCCGTTGATCTTGGGCGGCCTGATCGTCGGCGGCAACGCGTTCTACGCGACGTTCGTCGGCACCGCGAACGGAGCACACCAGTTCCACAAGCAAGCTGGGCTCGACATCACGTTCGCGACCGTGCGCACGATCGGCTTGATCGGCATGGCGATGGCCGGGCTCGGCGTCGTCGGCGTGATCGGCGGCTGGCTCGGTGCGATCGGCGTGATCCTCGTCGTCGCGACCGCGTGGGTCGGGCTGCCGAAGAATATCGTCAAGGCCGAGCGCTTGCCGGTCAAGCCGATGCTCGGGTTCTTCCTCGGCGTCGCGGTGTATCTCGCGCTGTTCAACGCGCTGATGTTCGTCGACACGTGGCTGCTCAAGCGGCTCGCGACCGAGTACTACGCCGCGCACCTCACCGACTACAACGCCGCCGTGGCGACCGTGCTGCCGTGGGCCACGCACGGCTATCACGCCGATCCGGCGGCGCTCGCCGACGTCCAGGTCGGCTACTACGCCGCGGTTCAAAACCTCGCGCGGCTGAGCTATCAGGCGATCATCGCGGCGACGTTCGTCGTGTTTCCGCTGGTCTCGCGCTCGACGTTCACCGACGACCGCGAGACCACGCGCCGCTACATCCAGGTCACGCTGCGCTACTCGCTGATTTTCGCGACGGCGATCGGCGTCGTGATGGCGGCGAAGCCGACCGAGATGCTCGGCGTGCCGT
>DASXEF010000017.1:0-6182 GCA_036490255.1 Kofleriaceae bacterium | reverse complement strand
GTCCGGTGTCCGGCTGTCCGGCGTTGTCCGAACCTCGGCCAACCCGCGTGCGTCCGGCGTTGTCCGAATCGCGGACACGCGTGCGTCCGGTGTCCGGCTCGCGACGATGCTCTCGCCGACGACATCGGTCGCCGCATCGCGGAATGAACGTTCATTCCGGGTGTCGGCGACGGCATCTGGCATCGCCGTCTCGGCGATCGCCGTCGCAGCGTCGACGATGTTGGTCGACGCATCGTGCGACCGCAGCGCGAGCGCGACACCACCGGCTGCACCGCCGAGCGCGACGACCGCGGCCACGCCGATGGCGACGCTCCGTCGCCGGTAACGTGCGCGTCCGCCTTCGGTAACGCGGCGAACCAGCGCGGCGGCGTCCGGATCGTCCGGCGCGAGCGCGCTTGCACGCGCGGCGATCGCGGTCGCGCGCGGCAACTTCGAATCCGCGAGTGCGCGATCGCCCGCGGCGATCAGCGCAGCGACGACGCCGGGCGTCTTCGCGGCCACGAACGCGGCCGGATCGGCGAAGTACGCGGCGAGCTCGTCGGCGGGATCTGCGAAGCCGGCGTCCGCGGCGAGCGCGCGCAACTCGGCGGCGACCGACTTGGCGCCGTCGGGACGCGCATTCGGATCGAGCGTCATCATGCGATCGATCGCGCGCGACAGCTCGGGGCCGACCTCGGCGCGTCGCTTGACCGCCGGCTCGAGCGCGCCGGCTTGCAGCTGCGCGAGGACTTTGGCCTGCGAGCCCGTGAACGGCAGCGTGCCGGTCGCGAGCTGGTACAGCGTCGCGCCGAGCGAATACAGATCGCTCTTCGCCGTCGCGGTGTCGCCGACCGCCTGCTCCGGGCTCATGTACGCGGGCGTGCCGAGCACGGCGCCGGTGCGTGTGACGAGCGAGTCTTTCGAATCCTCGGTCTCGAGCCGGGCGACCCCAAAATCGGCGAGCAACAGCCGGCCGTCGTGCGAGACCAGCACGTTCGACGGCTTGACGTCGCGATGAATGATGCCGGCCGCGTGTGCCGCGGCGAGCGCATCGGCGAGCAGCGCGCCGACGCACGCGACGATCTCGGCGAACATCGGCCCGCGTTGCTCGATCTCGGCGAGCAACGCGCGACCGCGCACGAGCTCCATGACGATGAACGGCGGATCGTCGTCGGCATCGTCACCAGCGCCGCCGACGTCGTAGATGCGCAGGATGTTTTTGTGCTCGAGCGTCGCCGCGGCGCGCGCTTCGCGCTGAAACCGGCGCACGATCTCGGGCCGCTTCGCGAGGTGCGGGAACAGCACTTTGATCGCGACCTCGCGGCGCAGCTCGCGATCGCGCGCGCGAAACACGGTCGCCATGCCGCCTTCGCCGACCTCGTCGCCGAGCTCGTAGCGGCCGACGACATCGCCGCTCTGCACCGCGCGGCGCTTCTTGATCGCGACCGCCGAGTCGGCGGCGGTGTCAGCGAATGGGTCGCTACCGTCGCTGCCCACTACGGAGCAGCGTACACGACGTGGCCGGTCTTGCCGGCGGCCTTCGCAGCCTTCATCGCCTTACCGAGCCGGCGACCGAGCTCGTCGGCGCCGTCTTTCTGCGACAGTCCGTCGGTGTTCGTGATCGCGAGCACGAGCGCGAGCGCTTTCGCATCGCCGGGCAGCGTGGCCTTGTGGTCGTCGAACGCCGATTCGGCGCGGCCCACGAACACGTCGGAGTGCTCGGGCGACAGCACCGCGATGAAGTCGGAGCCGCCGATGTGACCGATGAACGCGCCGCCGCCGGATGCCTGACGCGCGGCCTCGAGCAGCCATTGGCCGAGGTTCTTGACGGTGTCTTCCGAGCGCGCGATGCCGATCGCGTCGGCGTACGCGTCCCAGTTGAGGATGTCGACGTGCACGACCGAGGTCGGCTTGCCGCTCTTGAGTGCGCCCTCGATCTCTTCGTCGATCGCGCGCGAGCCGGGCAAATTCGTCGTCGGGTTGCGATCGCGCTCGCGCCGCGACGCGCGGATCAGCGCCTTGCAGCGCGCGCCGAACTCGCGCAGGTCGAACGGCTTGGGCATGTACGCGTCGGCGCCGGCCTCGAGCCCGGTAACCTCGTTGTCGACGCCGGCGAGCGCCGTCAGCATCAGGATCGGCGTGCGCGACCACATCACGTCGGCCTTGAGCCGGCGGGCGACCTCGTGACCGTCGATGCGCGGCATCATGACGTCGAGAACGAGCAGGTCGGGGTCGTGCGCCTTGACCAGCTTGAGCGCTTCTTCGCCGTCGCGGGCGCGAAGGCACAAAAAGCCAGCGTCACCGAGCGCCATGTTCACCATGTGCGCGATGGCGTCGTCGTCCTCCGCGATCACGATCTTTTTGAGGAGCATCGGATCGTCCCGTTCTTACCACATGCTAAGCCTGGTTACGTGCCCGAGCGAGCGGCTAACGCCTCGATCAAGACCACGGGTCTCGATCCGGCTGTCGAGACCACCACGCTCGATAACGGCCTCGCGATCACGACGGTCGCCCTGCCCCATCTGCACACGGCCGTCTGCGGCATGTTCGTCAAGGTCGGCGCGAGGTTCGAGGCCGCCGACGACAACGGGCTCTCGCACTTCACCGAGCACATGCTGTTTCGCGGGACCGAGCGCTACCCGACCTCGCTCGCGCTCAACACCGCCGTCGAAGAGCTCGGCTCGACGCTGCACGCCGAGACCGGCCGCGACTACAGCCTGTTCCAGCTCGCGCTCGAGCCCGAGCTGGTCGGCGACGCGATCGCGCTGCTCGGCGAGCTGCTGTCGCGCCCGCGGTTCGACGACATCGAGCTCGAACGCGCGCTCGTCCTCGAGGAGATCAACGAGGACTACGACGAAGAAGGCGTCGAGATCAACGCCGACGACATCGGCCGCGGCCTCGTGTTCGGCGCGCATCCGCTCGGCCAGCGCATCATCGGACCGCGCAGCAACGTCGAGCGATTCGGCCTCGCCGACGTGCGCCGCCACTTCGACGCGTTCTACGGCGCGAAGAACGCGAACCTGTGCATCGCCGGTCCGGTCGTGCACGCCAACGTCGTCGCGCGGGCGCAAAAGACGCTCGGCGCGATGCCCGCCGGTGCACGCGCGGTCGTGCCGTCGGCGCCGCCGCGTCACGTCGGACCGCAGCTGCACCACGTGCCCGACGCCGGCTCGCAGACCTCGCTCGCGATCCTGTTCCGCGCGATCCCCGAGCTCGATCCCGCCTATGTGGCGCTCGTCGCGCTGCTGCGCATCCTCGACGACGGCATGTCGACGCGGCTGCATTACACGCTCGCCGATCAAAAGGGCCTCGCGTATTCGATCCACGCCGCGATCGAGCCGCTCGCCGACACCGCGCTGTTCGAGATCGCCGGTCAGACCGCGAACGCGAAAGTCCCGGCCCTCGTGCGCGAGCTGCTCGCGGTGCTCGACGGCCTGCGCGAAGGCAAGATCGCACCCGAAGAGCTCGCGAAAGCGCGCACGCGGTATCGCTACGAGACGCTCGCGTCGATCGACGACGCCGCCTCGATGGCCGGCTGGTTCGGCGGCACGGCGCTGTACTACGAGCCGCCGTCGCTGTCGCATCGCCTCGCGCAGATGGCGAGCGTCACCGTCGACGATCTCGTGCGCGTCGCGCGACAAGTGATCGCGCCCGAGCACCTGGCGATCGCCGCGGTCGGCACGTTGTCGCGCGCGCGGCTCGGCGAGCTGCGCAGCGTCGTCAATGATTGGAAGTAACGATCGCGGTCGGCAGCGGCACGTGGCGGCGGTCGAGCTCGCGAAGATGCTCGCGCAACGCCGACCTGCGGCGCGTGGTCTGGACGACGGAGCCGAACAGTCCGAGCGCGAGTGGGATCGAGATGTAGATGAAGCCGTGCATCGCTAGAACTACGAGCAGGACCGCGAAAATCGCGACGACGAACGCAAACGCGATCAGCGCGGCTCGCGTCTTTCGCAGCTTCGCGCGCAGCTCCAGCCGCACGGCGTCGTAATCGCGACGAAGCGCGAGGCCACAGCCGTCGCACTGCCACGCGTCGGGATCACACGGCAAGGAGCACTGCGGACACGTGCCGGGCGACATGCCGCAACTCTACCAGCTCGGCTTGACATTGTTATTGTCCGCACCACACTAAGACAATGCGGTATCGTCACATCATCGCGCTCACCGGCGCCGGCATCTCGCGCGCCGCGGGGCTCGCGACGTATCGCGGTCCGGGCGGGTTATGGAGCGATCCGTCGCTCGAGGAGCTGTCGCACGTCGACGCGCTGCGCACGAAACGCCGCGAGGCCACGGATATGTTCTGGGCGATGCGGACGGCGGTCGTGCACAGCGAGCCGACGGCGGCACATCGCACGCTCGCCGCGTTCGAGGCGAACGCGCCGGGCGAGCTGATGATCGTCACGCAAAACGTCGACGGGTTGCATCAACGCGCGGGCTCGCGAAACGTCGTCGACTATCACGGTCACTTGCGCACGTGGCGGTGCGAGCGCTGCGCGAGCTCGCTCGAGCCGCCCGACGGCGACGCGCCGATGTGCTGCGGCGAGCGGATGCGGCCGAACGCGGTGCTGTTCGGCGAGCTGATTCCCGCGGCTGCCGAGCACGCGGTCACGCGCGCGCTCCGCGATTGCGATCTGTTCGTCGCGATCGGCACGTCGGGCACGGTGTGGCCCGCCGCCGGGTTCGTCGAATCGGCGCGCTACAGCGGCGCACGTACGATGTTGCTCAACCTCGAGATCGACGCCGAGGCACGCACGTTGTTCGACGAGTGTCGCGAAGGTCCCGCCGACGAGCTCGTCGCGAGCGTGTTCGGTTAACCTACGCACTGCCTTCGGCAGGCTGCGCGCTCGGCATCCGCCGAGCTTGCTTAACCCAGCTTGCCGACGACGAGGTTGAGCGCGAGCGCGACGATCACCGTGTTGTACGCGAACGAGATCAGCGCGTGCGCGAGCACGGTGCGCCGGATCAAGCGATGCGAGACCGTCGCGTCGCTGACCTGAAAGCACATGCCGATCGTGAACGCGAAGTACATGAAGTCGCGATCGTCGGGCTTATCACCGCCGGGGAACTCGATGCCGCCTTCGGGATCGTTCGGCTGCACGCGGTAATAGAGATGCGCGTAACGCAGCGTGAAGCCGACGTGCGTGATGAACCACGATAACAACACCGACGCGACGCACAGCGCGAGCACGAGATCGCTGACGTGCCGCGCGACGACCGTCGCGGCGAAGAGCGAGAACGTACTGCCGGCGATCACGAGCATCCACACGACGGTGCGGCCCGGATCGCGAGCGGCCGCACGACGCGCGGTCTCGGCCTGCTTCGAGTGAAAGATCACCCACAGCGCGACGACGAGCAGCGCGAACGCGCCGAACGCCCACGTCGCGAGCACGCGCACGACCATCGGCAAGTCCGCCGGCAGCACGAGCCACGCGACGATCCCGACGAACAGCGCGTAGATCAGGCGCTGGCGCGCGCCGCGCGGATCGAGTGGACCGCGCGCCGCGCGCGGACCGGATTTCGCCGCGTGCTTCGCCACGAGCTAGCGCGTCGCGCTCGGACCGAAGCCGCCGCGACCGCGACGGCGACGACGACCGCCGCCGCTGCTGTTATTGCCGCCACCGCCACCGCCACCGCCGCCGTTGGCGTGACGAGGCGCGCCGCCGCCGTTGCCGCCGCGGCCTTGGTTTTGGCCGCCACCTTCGGCGCGCTCTTCGCGGCGCTCGCGTTGCGCGCGCTCGCGCGGCGAGATCGACGGCGGGATCACGTTCATCGGCACGCGCGACTCGTAGGGGTGACCCTCGACGACGGGAATGTCCTGGCGCGTGAGCTTGAGGATGTTGCGCCAATCAGCGCGCTCGTCGGCTTCGACGAACGTGAGCGCCATGCCCGACGCGCCGGCGCGCGCGGTGCGGCCGATGCGGTGGACGTACGTCTCGGGCACTTCGGGCACGTCGAAGTTGACGACGTGCGTGACGTCGTCGATGTCGATGCCGCGCGCGGCGATGTCGGTCGCGACCAGCACCCGAATCGACCCGGCTCTGAAGCTGTCGAGCGCGCGCTCACGCGCGTTCTGCGACTTGTTGCCGTGAATCACGTCGGCTTGAATTCCCTTCGCTTGCAGCTCGCGGGTGACGCGGTTCGCGCCGCTCTTGGTGCGGGTAAAGACGAGGGCCCGGGTCATCGCGGCGTCGCCGAGCACGTGC
>DASXEF010000170.1:0-1817 GCA_036490255.1 Kofleriaceae bacterium | reverse complement strand
TTACTTCAACCTGTTCGAGCTGCTTGAAGTTCAATCGACGGTGCTCGGCAAGCCGCCGTTCGAGTCGATGGACGAGGCGACCGCGCGCGCTGCGATCGAAGGCTTGCTCGACGTCTTGCAGGCGACCTGGACGCCGGCGTTCGCGAGCGGCGATCGCGAAGGCTGTCACTTCGACGGCAAGGGCAACGTCACGCTGCCGAAGGGCTTCAAAGAAGCGCTCGCCGCGTACTACAACGGCGGCTGGCACGGCTTCGAATTGCCGGAGTCGATGGGCGGCATGGGCGCGCCGCCGTCGGTGCGCTGGGCCGCGTTCGAGCTGATGGCCGGGTCGAACCCAGCCGTGTGCTTCTACTCGCTCGGCGCGTTCATGACGACGATCATCGAAGCGCTCGGCACGCCCGCGCAGAAAACGCGCTACCTCAAGCCGTGGCTCGAGCGCCACTGGGGCGCGACGATGGTGCTGACCGAGCCCGGCGCAGGCTCCGACGTCGGCGCCGGCACGACGAAGGCGATCCACGTCAAGGACGACGAGTGGCGGCTCGAAGGCGTCAAGCGCTTCATCACCAACGGCGACTTCGATCATCCCGACAACATCGTCCACATGGTGCTCGCGCGGCCCGAAGGCGCCGGCCTGGGCACGAAGGGCCTGTCGATGTTCGTCGTGCCGAAGTTTTGGGTCGAGGCCGACGGCACGCTCGGCGCGCGCAACGGCGCGGTCGTCACGAAGATCGAGCACAAGATGGGCATCAAAGGCTCGGCGACGTGCGAGCTGACGCTCGGGCTGGCCGGAGATGCGCCGTGCCGCGGGCTGTTGTTAGGTGAGGTCCACGAGGGCATCGCGCAGATGTTTCACGTGATCGAGTACGCGCGCATGGCGGTCGGCACGAAGTCGATGGCGACGCTGTCGACCGCGTATTTGAACGCGCTCGACTACACGAAGGTGCGCAAGCAAGGCGCCGACCTCGCGAAGCAAGCCGACAAGGCAGCGCCGCGCGTCGAGATCATTCGCCATCCCGACGTGCGCCGCATGCTCATGCTGCAGAAGGCGTTCGCCGAAGGTCTGCGCGCGACGGTGCTGTGGACCGCGCACGTGCAGGACCAAGTCGAGCTGCGCGGCGGGCACGGCAGCCCCGAAGCGCGCCCGCTCGACGCGCTCAACGATCTGATGCTGCCGCTGATCAAAGGCTACGGCTCGGAGAAGGTCTACGAGCTGCTGGCGACCTCGCTGCAGTGCTTCGGCGGCTCGGGCTACTGCGACGATTATCCGATCGAGCAGTACATCCGCGATCAGAAGATCGATTCGCTCTACGAAGGCACGACGCACATCCAGGCGCTCGACCTGTTCTTCCGCAAGATCGGTCGCGACAAGGGCGCGACGCTCGAGGCGCTGCGCGGTCAGATCCAGCGCACGCTCGACGGCTTGCCGGTCGAGCTCGACATCGAGAAAGCGGCGCTGACCCGCGCGCTCGGCGACATCGCCGGCATCGTCGGCGGGATGTTCGGCAAGCTCGGCGAGAGCGTCTATCACGCCGGCTTGCAGGGCAATCGCATCTTGTTCGCGCTCGCCGAGCTCGTGATCGGCTGGCGGCTGATCGCGTCGGCGCACGTCGCGCAGCACAAGCTCGCGACCGCGATCGGTGACGACCGCGCGTTCTATCAAGGCAAGCTCGCCACCGCGCGGTTCTACGCGACGAACGTGCTGCCGGGGCTCACGCTCGCACGCAAGCTCGTCGAGCAGAGCGACCTCGCGCTCATGCAGCTCGACGACGCGGCGTTTTAAGGACAGACCTCGACCTGAAAATCGTCGAACGCGGAGT
>DASXEF010000026.1:0-10750 GCA_036490255.1 Kofleriaceae bacterium | reverse complement strand
GGTAGCGGAAGCGGAAGCGGAAGCGGAAGCGGAAGCGGAAGCGGAAGCGGAAGCGGAAGCGGAAGCGGAAGCGGAAGCGGAAGCGGAAGCGGAAGCGGAAGCGGAAGCGGCTACTCGTTGTCCGGGCCGAGCGGCACGCCGAGCCGGCCGAGGATGTTCCGGATGATGTCGGTCGCTTTGATCTTGTCGAGCAGGTCGTCGATCTTCGACAGCCCGGTGAATGCCGAGAAGCGGCGCAGCAGATCCGCGGCCTGCGCGGCTTTGCGGATTCCCATCAGCTCGAACAGGTGCGGCTTGCCGTGCTCGAACAGTCGGCGGTCGAGCTGTTTCCACGTCTCGAATGTGTCGGGCTCGGACAGCGGCCACAGCTGCGCCTGCGCGCTGGTCGAGCCCGAGCGCGCGAGCACTTCGTTGACCGCGCGACGCGCGGCTTCGTTCGCGCCTTCCATCGACGCGATGTTCGTGAACGTGCGCACGTAGTCTGCGGCGATCACCAGGTTCGGAATCTGCGTGCCCGCGTTCGGCCGATACGCCCACGAGCCGGGCGGATGCACGAGCAAGCGCGAGTGATTCGTCGGCGGCAGGCCCGACGAGTAGTCGATGTCGTCGTCGACGTGCCACTTCATCAGCAGATCGTCCGTGAGCACTTGCTCGTCGGGCTCTTTGCCGTTGAGCGCGGCCTTGAGCTGCGCCCAGACTTCTTTCGCGAGCTCGTCGGGCGTGCACTGCTTCGCCGTTTTCGGGGTGTAGACGCCGGGCGTGTCCCACTCGGAGATGTCGACCGAGAGCAGGCCACCGACCTCGCCGTCGCCGAACGTGCGGCGAAACAAACCGAGGCCGCGCCAGAACTGCGGCTGCGAGATCGACGTCAGCGCCCACGTCGAGTCGGGATAGAACGTGTGGCCGCGGACGAGCGGCACGTCTTCGTAGAGATAGAACTGGATGCCGCTCATCCACGACACGAGGTCGGTCGGGTTCTTCGTCGCGAGTAGCGCGAGCGCCGGATCGAGCGCGGCCATGTCGGGCGTGATCATGCCGACCACCGTATCGATCGGCACGGCGAGCACGTAGTAGTCGGCGCTGACCGTCGGTCCGCTCGCCAGCGTGACGCTCGCGATCTTGCCGGCGGCGACGTTGATCGACGCGACGCCGGTGCTCGCGTGCAAGCCGACGCCGAGCGTCGCGAGCTGCGTCGTCCACGGATCGATCCACATCTCGGTCGTCGGGCCGCCCATCGTACGGTCGTTGTTGACGCCGGACACCGAGTAATCGAGCAACAGCTGCATCGTGATCGCTCCGACGGTGAACGCGGAGCCGTTCTGCGCGTCCATCGCGACGAGCATGCGCGGGATCGCCTTGAGCTGGCGCTGGAACTTCGCGGAGCACAAGTCGGCCTCGAGGAACTGCCACCACGAGACTCGCTCGTACTGCTGCTCGCGGCGCTCTTCGCACGACGTGAAGTACTCGAGGATCTTCGCGCAGAACACGCCGACGTCGCCGTCGTCGAAGTCGAGCTCTTGGAAGAACAGCTCGAGTGCTTCCAAGATGTCGTACGGCTTGGTGACGCGCCCGCGCGCGAAGCGATACCAGGTCGTGTCGTCGACGAGCGCGATCGCCGATTCGGTCGTCGCTTGCAGATGATCCGCGACGAAGCCGCCGCCCGGAAACGGGATGCGCTGCATCGTGTCGATCACGTGCTTGTAGAAGCGCGGGTAAAACCGAAATCCGTGCTCGCCGGGCAGATCTTGGCGGCCGCCGGTGCCGCTGCCGGTGACGGGTTGCGAGCGCGCTTTGCCGCCCCACGCGCCGCGTGGCTCGTAGATGTCGACCTTGAAGCCGCGCTCGGCGAGCTCGTGCGCAGAAGTGAGGCCGGCGACGCCGCCGCCGATGACGATGACAGATGGTGCCATGGTGCTCTCTTAGGTGACGACGCCGCCCGTGGACCACGTGACGGCGGAAGCGAGGACGCCGGGCTCGATGCGAGCTCCGGCGAGTGCGGCGAGCGCGAGCTGATCGATCTTGCCGCCGCGCGCGTTCGCAGCGGCGCGTGCGTCGTCGAGAATCGAGCGCGCGCGCGACTCGTTGCCCTGCAACGCCTCGGCTTGGCCCCACACGCGCAGCGCCGTTGCGGCGTAGAACGACGTGCGGCCGCGGCGATACAAGCCGCGCGCGTAATCGCCGGCGCGCACGGCGGCGGCGCGATCGTGCTCGGCTGCAGCGCGGCCGAGCTCGGCGGTCGCGCGCACGACGTCGACCATCGCCGAGATCGCCGGCAACGCCGACAACCATTGCGACCGCGCGGTGCGTGCGAGCTCGCCGCCGATCGCGGCGGCGCGCGCCCAATCGTGCTCGGCGAGCGCGAGCTCGCCGGCGAACACCTGGCGATGGATCGCGGCGACGCCGAGCCGCGCGGCGGGTGACCGTGCGAGCTCGGCGGCGAGCACGCGCGCTTTCGGCAAGTCGCCGAGCATCGCGAGCGCACGACCGCGATAGCTGCCGACCAGCGCGCGCGAGATCAGATCGTCGCTGGCATCGCCGAGCTCGTTCAAGATCGCGAGCGCGCGCTGCGGATCGCCGGCGTAGAGCTCGCCGAGCGCCCAGTACATGTGCAGGAACGACGCTTCCCACGATCGCTCCATGCCGATGCGCGTGCAGATCTGCCAGCCTTCTTCGTGCGCGTCGCGCATCTGACTCCAGCTACCGCGCAGCATCGCGACGATGCCGCCGACGCCGGCGGCGACCATGCGCGGATACGGCTCGCCGCTCTCGATCGCGAGCCGTTGCGCACTCGCGATCGCGCGATCGCCGAAGCGGCCGAGCGAGCCGGTCGCGAGATACGCCGCGAGCATCGCCATGCCGAGCGCGTGGGCGGCGCGATCGCCGGCGAGCGCCGCGATATCGATGCCGCGCACGACGTACTCGAACGATTCGATCGGAAACGGCGTCGACAAGAAGCTCGCGATCACGCGATACGCCTGCGTGACGATCGCGTCGGTCGGCTTGTGACGCGGTCGCAGCGACGTCGGCACCAACAACCGCGCGGCGACGCCGAGCGCGCGCGCCGTGCTCGCCGTTCGTGCGCGCTCGCGTGCGAACAGGCCGCGATCGGACGTCAGCGCCTTCGCGCGTGCAGCGCCGCGACGCACGAGCACGCCGTCGAGCAGTGCGAGCCCGCGCGGAATCTCGCCGAGCTTGATGTACGACTCGCCCGCGCGCACGAGGTACCGATCGCCGCCGAGCCGCTCGAACTCGGCGGCGGCGGCGGCGAGCTTGCCGCCCAAGAACAGCGCGTCGGCGCGCTTCGCTCGCAGCTCCGCATCGTCGCCGCCGAGCTCGAGCGCGCGCGCGTACCAATCGGCGGCGAGACCCCACGCCAACTGTGCGCGCGCGGCTTCGGCGGCCGTGATCGCGGCACGAGTCGCACGCGCCGGCTCGCCGGCTTCGCTCCAGTGATACGCGAGCTGCGCCGCGCTCTGATCGCGCTCGAACAGCTCGGCGTAGCGGCGGTGGATCGCCTTGCGCTCGGTCGGATCGATCGCCGCGGCCGCCGCGTCGCGCAATCGCTGGTGATAGAACACGAACACCGACGCGCCGGTCGGCGACGGCGCGCGGCGCACGACGCGCTCGTCTTCGAGCCCGCGCAACACCGAGTGCAGATCGGCCGGCGGAATGTTCGCGAGCGCGCGCAGTTGCTCGAACGTCGCGGCACCACTGGCGAGCGATGCGAGCTCGGCGATCGCGCGCTCGTCGGCGGTCAGCCGATCGAGCCGGCGGCGCTCGGCGCTGACGCTGCGGTTGCTCTGCGAACCGCGCGTGTCGTCGGCGGCGAGCTCGCGGCCGATCAATTCGGCCAGGTACGGGCTCCCCGCGGCAAGCTCGGCGGCATCGCGCAAGTGTGCGAGCGAGGCCTGTGGCGCGAGATCGGCGATCAGCTCCTCGAGCGAGGGCGTCGCCATCGGCGCGACCTCGATCCGCTCGGCGAGCTGCAGCATCTCGGGCACGTCGGGCAAGTCGGGCCCGGTCGTCCACGATGCGATGATCGTGAGCGGCCGCGCGATCCGCTCGACGAGCAGCGCGAGCAGCTCGAGGCTGTCGTCGTCGGCCCACTGCAGATCGTCGATGACCAGCACGACGCGCGAGACATTTTCCCCGGGCTTCGCTCCGCTCCGCCCGCCCGGGGCCGGATCCGACGTGCTCGCGCGCGGCATCGCGATCACGTGGCGAAACAGATCGATCAACGCGAGCCGCGCGCGCTCGCGCTCGACGCGCAGATCTTCGACCGGCGGCGATTGCAGCGCGCCGGCGGCCTCGGCGATCGCGCCGAGCGTCGGGAACACGCGCGACAACGCGCCGGCGTGCTCGATCGCGGCGGCGAGCTGCGGGTTGTAGGCGAGCTCGGTCGCGACGTCGTCGATCACGAAGTCGAACGCGCGATATGGCACGCGCTCGCGCTCGTGGCAGCGGCCGCGCCAGCTGATCACGTGCGCGGCGTCGTCGCGGCGAACGCCGCCGACCACGGCATCGACGAGCGCGCTCTTGCCGACGCCCGACGGCCCGGTGACGAGCACGCAGCGACCGACCGGCGTCGGATCGTCGATGCGTGCGGTGAGCGCGGCGACCTCGCGCTCGCGGCCGACGAAGCGAGGTGCGCGGCGGATCGGGCGTGGATGCGACAGGTCGCCGGTGAGCCGCTCGGCGATCTCGAGCGCGCTCGGCCGCTTGTGCGGATCGCTCTCGAGCATCGCGGCGATCGCATCGTCGAGCTGCGCGGGGATCGCTGCGTTGACGGAGCTCGCTCGCGGCATGATCGCGCGCTTCGCGAGCCGCGCGAGCACGTGCATCGTGCCGCCGAACGGCGGATTGCCGGTGACGAGCTCGTACGCGACCACGCCGAGCGCGTACACGTCCATCGCCGGGCTGACGACGAGCTGCTCGACGTATTCGGGCGCGAGATACGCCGCCGTGCCGACGACGCGCGCTTCGCGCTCGAGCTCGCTCTCGGCACGCCGGCTCTCGAGCGCGAGCCCGAAGTCGAGCAGCTTGACGCCGCCGCTCGTCACGATCGCGTTCGACGGCTTGACGTCGCGATGGATCACGCCGTTCGCGTGCAGGAACGCGAGCCCTTCGGCGAGCTGGAGCACGACCGAGTGGACCTTCGCGAAGTCGACATTGGGCACCGGCCGCGCGGTCGCCGGACCACCGGGCCCGGTCAGCGACGCCGGCGTTTCGGTGCGGGCTTCTTGCAGCGGAACGCCGGAGCGTGTCTCGTTCTGGCTCAGCGGATGCGGCCCGTCGAGGTTCGCGGGCGTGTTCTCGACGTAGCGGCGCGGATCGACGCCGCGCAAGAACTCCATCGTGAAGTAGCAAGACGCCTCGTGCGCGACCAGCTCGTAGAGCTCGACGAGGTTCGGATGGCGCAGCGTCGCCACCGCGCGAAACTCGCGCTTGAGCCACAGCGTCGCCGCGTGATGCGTGATGCCGCGAAACTTGATCGCGACGTCCATGTCGCGCTGCAGATCGCGGCCGAGGTAAACCACGCCCATCCCGCCGCGTCCGAGCTCGCGGACGAGGTGGTAGCGGTCGCCGATGAACCGCCCAAGTCCCTCGGGCGCAAAGACCACGTACCGACGCTATCATGCGCGTTCATGCCAGACGCGATCGACCGGCTCATTCTGCGGCATGGCCCCGACGCCATCTGCCGCGCGCTCGAGCCGATGCTGACGCCCGAGCGCATCGCCCGCATCGATCACGTGCTCGCGAACCGCTTGGCCTCACTCACGGTGGCGGTCGAAGACACCTACGATCCGCGCAACGCTGCTGCGACGATTCGCACCAGCGAGGCGCTCGGCCTGCAGGAGCTGCATGTCGTCGAGCCGGAACTGAGATTCTCGGCGGCACACGGCGTCACGCGCGGCGCGCACAAGTGGATCGACCTGCATCGCTGGCCGAACGCCGGCGCCGCGGTGGCCTCGCTCCACGCGCGCGGGTTTCGCGTCTACGCGACCAAGCCCGACGCCGCGTTCTCGATCGACAGCGTCGATGTCACGTCGCCGATCGCGGTGATGTTCGGCAACGAGCACAACGGGCTGTCGGACGATGCCGTCGCGGCCTGCGACGGCGCGCTGTCGGTGCCGATGTTCGGCTTCACCGAGAGCTTCAACCTGTCGGTGACCGTCGCGCTCGCCACGAGCACGCTCGCCGCACGCCGCCGGGCTTACATAAACGCGCCGGGCGACCTGCCGGAGCCGCTGCGCGCCGAGCTCCGCGCGCGCTGGTTCGCACTGCGAATTCGCGGCGTGATCGGCGTGCTCGATCGCGCGCTCGGCGGCCCGTTTGCGTAGGAATTTGCCGCTAGTTCGACGCGTTATGGCATTGCCGTCCCAGGCGAGGGATATTCCGCGTTGTCGGCGATGAAACAGCCAAAGCCCAAGCTTGAAAAACCGCAGCCGGCGCGGAGGCGTGCGGCCTGGGTCTCGATCGTCAAATGGTTGGTGATCACGGGTGTCGCCGCCGCTGCTCTCGGCTGCGCGACGATCGCGGTCGTGTTCTGGATGTACGGCCGCGATCCGCGGCTGCCCAACATCAATCGGCTCGAGGACTATCACCCCAAGCAAGTCACGACGATCCTCGACTCGAACGATCACCGGATCGGCGAGCTGTTCACGGAGCGGCGCACGTTCGTGCCGTACTCGAAGATTCCGCCGCTCGTCGTCGACGCGTTCATCGCCGCCGAGGACAACCGGTTCTGGTCGCACGGCGGCATCGACTACACCGGCATGGCGCGCGCGTTCGTCGCGAACCTGCGCGCAGGTCACGCGCGCGAGGGCGCGTCGACGATCACGCAGCAGGTCGTGAAAAATCTGTTGCTCACGCCGGAGCGGTCGTTCCGCCGCAAGATCCAGGAGATCATCCTCGCGCGGCGGCTGGAAAAAGCGCTGAGCAAAGAGGAGATCATGACGATCTACCTCAACCAGATCTATTTCGGTCGCGGCCGCTACGGCATCCAAGAAGCCGCGCGGTTCTACTTCGGCAAGGACGTCTCGCAGCTCGACTTCGGCGAAGCGGCCGTGCTCGCGTCGCTGCCGAAAGAGCCCGAGAAGCTCGGCAGCGCGCTGATCTCGATGCGGACGAGCACGAAGGTCACGCCGATGATGCTGTACGCGAAAGAGCGCCAGAAGTACGTGCTCGGCCAGCTGCGCGACATGGGCAAGCTCACGCCGATCGACGCGCAAAAGTGGATGGACGCGAAGATCCAGATCATCCAGAAGCCGTTCCCCGAGCTCGGCAGCTCGCCGGAGTGGATCGATCTCGTGCGCAAAGAGTTGATCGCGACGAAGGGCGAAGACGCGGTCGACAAGGGCGGCACCGTGCGCACGACGATGCAGCCCGATCTGCAAGCGGCCGCGCAGAAGGCGTTGCAAGCCGGCCTGCGCGTCGTCGACAAGCGCCACGGCATCGGCCATCCGGTGCGCTCGGTGAAAGCCGACAAGGTCGAAGGCGAGCTCACCAAGCTCGCGAAGAAGCGCGGCAACGCCGAGCCCGGCGGCAAAGAAATCTACGAGGCACTGGTCACCAGCGTGCACGACGACGATCAGGAGCTCGAGGTCGATCTCGGCAAGGGGCCGGCGACGATCAAGCTCGGCGGCGATGACGACGTTCGCTACAACCCCGATAGCAAGAAGCCGAGCGAGCGGTTCAAGATCGGCGACGTCGTCGACGTGATCGTGCCGCAGGCGGCGAAGAAGGTGGCCGTCGACAAAGACGACGACGATGTCGCCGAGCCGGCGAAGCTCGCGCACGGCTCGCGTCGCGTCGTATTCGCGCCGGGCGCCGAAGGCGCGGTCGTGATCATGGATGTCAAGACGCGCAAAGTGCGCGCGCTCGTCGGCGGTTACTCGTCGCGCGTCGCCGGCTTCGACCGCGCGACGATGGCGAAACGCCAACCGGGCTCGAGCTTCAAGCCGATCGTCTACACCGCGGCATACGAGCGCGCCGCGCAGGCGAAGTGTCATGCGAACGATCCGACGCAGAAGACCGTGTGCGCGACGCCGGCGACGGTCGTCAACGATGCGCCGGAAGTGTTCGACCTGTGGCGGCCGAAAAACTTCGAGACCGGCGAGTATCTCGGGCCCGTGCGGCTGCGCGAGGCGCTCGCGAAGTCGATCAACACGGTGTCGATTCGCGTCACGTACGACATCAAGCCCGAAACCGTCGTCGGCATGGCGCATCGCTTGGGCATCGCGAGCGACTTGCCGAACGAGATGTCGCTCGCACTCGGCGCCGGCGAGGTCACACCGCTCGAGCTCGTCAACGCGTACGCGACGCTCGCCGACGGCGGCGTGCTCGAGAAGCCGAAGTTCATCGACGCGTACGACGGCGTCGCGACGCCGAGCGAAAAGGGCGAGCAAGTCCTCGCGCCGGAGATCGCGTACGTGATCACCGACACGATGCGCTCGGTCGTGACCGAAGGCACCGGCGCCGCGATCGGCGAGAAGATCAAAGCGCCGATCGCCGGCAAGACCGGCACGTCGAACGACGCGCGCGATACGTGGTTCATCGGCGCGACCCCCGACTACGTGATCGGCGTGTGGATCGGCTACGACGACAACCGTCCGATGCCGGGCGAGCAGGGCGCAAAAGTGGCGGGGCCGGTGTTCCTCGACATCGCGGAGAAGATGAACCTGCCGAACAAGCCGTTCGTGCGGCCGCCACACGTCGTCGAGGCGGTCATCGATCGCCAGACCGGTTTGCTCGCGCCCGAAGGTGCGCCGAAGAACACGACGCTCAACGAAGTCTTCGTCGAGGGCACGCAGCCGACCGACGTCGCGCCCAAACCGGGCGAGGTGACCGAAGGCAGCTCGGTGACCGGTGAGTACGGCGACTAGCTCGTACTCGTACTCGAAGCAGACGGGCGGCGACGCGTCGTGCGCGAGCGGTGCTCGACGAGTGCGCGTGGTGATCGCGTTCGCGTTTGCGGTCTTGCTCAGCGCGACCGTGCACGCCGGCCCGCTGCACGACCTGGTCGATCAGCTCGATCAGCGGCTCGCCGCGCTCGATGCGTCGCGCGGACCGCACCTGACGCCGCCGACGCCGATCGCGATCGCGTGGCATCCGCAAAAGCTCGCGCCGTCGCTCGATCTCGATGCGCCGCTCGTCGCGCTCGCCGCCGGCGATCTCGACGGCGACGGCAAAGCCGAGCTCTACGTCGTGACGACGCGCGAGGTCATCGCGCTGTCGATCAACGGCACGCACGCGCGCGAGCTCGGTCGCGTCGCGTTCACCGGCGAGCCGGCGGCGCATCGCCCGCGCGATCCGGTCGGCGCTGCATTCGTCGACGGCAAACGGCTGATCGCGAGCACGTCGTCGTACGCGCACGCGCTCGAAGTGCGCTGGAAGGGCAAGCAGCTCGTCGGCGAGGTCGATAGAGCCGGCGCGCCGGGCATCGCGCTGTGCGCCGGCGAGACCCGCGAGCTCGTGCCCGGCCGCGACTACTTCAGCGACAACAGCTACGGCGCGCGGTGCCGCAACGATCTCGTCAGCGCCGACGGTCATCCGCTGCATATTCGCGGTCAGCTCGCGATCGACGGCAAGCTGCACGTCACCGTCGAGCGCTGCGAGCTCGATGGCACGTGCGCGAAAGCGGGCGACTTCGCGTACACGCACGTCGGCGTCGGTTTCGAATTCGCCGATCTCGATCGCGACGGCACGCCCGAGGCGATCTTCGCCGGCGCCGGCGCGCCGGGCGAGCCCGACGAGCTGCGCGTGGTCGCGTTCGGCGACGACGAGCACAAGGCGAAGCTGCGCAAGGCGTTCTCCGCCGGCGGCGTCGAGGCGATCGCGGTCGGCGAGCTCGAGCGCAAGACGCCCGTCGTGATCGCGGCGGTGAGGCTCGAAGGCGCATCGCGCGTCGATCTGTGGAGGATGAATTGAGGTCCCTCGTATTGATCGCGCTGCTGGCAGGCACGGCGCACGCCGAGCTGCGACCGCACTACGGCGGCAGCGTCGAGGCGACGTTGCTCGGCGCGCCGGCGACGCTGGATCCGGTGCTCGCGCGCACGCACGCCGAAGCGACCGTCGCCGCGCTCGTGTTCGACACGCTCTATCAGATCGGCGACGACGGCGTGCCGAAGCCGCGGCTCGCCGCCGCGATGCCGACGTTCGACGAGAAGCACACGACCGCGCGCATCGAGCTGGCGCGCGGCGTCGTGTTTCAAGACGGCACCGCCGTCACCGCGCAAGACGTCGCCGCGTCACTCGAGCGCGCGCGCCAGACCGCGCGCTGGGCGCTGCCGGCGGTCACGTCGGTCGCCGTCGACGGCGACGCGATCGTGCTGACGCTGTCGACACCGCTCGCCGATCTGCCGACGCTGCTCGCGTTGCCGCAGACGTCGGTCACGAAGGCCGGCAAGCCGCCGGGCGCTCGCGTGATCGGCTCGGGGCCGTTCGCGATCGATCAGCTCGACCTCGCGCATCATCGGATCGCGTTGCGCGCGTTCGACGATCACTTCGCGGGCCGGCCGTATATCGATCACCTCGAGCTGCGCTGGTACGACACGCCCGACGGCGAAGCGCGCCGGTTCGAGACCGGCAACGCGCACGTCTCGGCGCGCGGCGTGGCGGCGTTTTCCGGTGGCCAGCCGACGTTCGCGGCGCGCGACGTCTCGGGGCCGCCGTCGGTGCTCAGCTTCGTCGGGTTCGGCGCCGCGCATGCCGCGATCGAGCGCGATCCCGCATTTCGACGAGCATTGGA
>DASXEF010000003.1:0-1827 GCA_036490255.1 Kofleriaceae bacterium | reverse complement strand
CGTCGAGCTGATCGCCGATCGTCATGCCCGTCTGCGGCGGCAGCGTCGTCGCGCTCGACGGATCGACGTACATGCCGGTCTGATCGGCCGCCGGCGCCTTCGTGCTCGACGGCTGATACGGCGGCTGCATCGTGTTGACCGCGCGGAACGTCGCGTCGCCGAAGTAATTCTTCGGCACGACGTTGCCGGACAGCGCGAACGTCGGCGGCCCGTCGAGCGCGCTCGCGGGCGACGCGCTGCCGAGCGTCAGCTCCGGCAAGAATCCGCCGTTGCCGTCATCATCGAGAATGGCAATCGTCGGCTTCGCAGTTGCGGTATCCGCATTCGGATACTCCGGCGCACATGCGCAGATCAAATACTGATGATTCAGGAACGAGCCGCCGAACGCGCCCATGAACCAGTTGTCGGCGAGCGTGTTTTGCTGCGCGAGCTGCCACAGCGCCATCGTCGAGCCGTCGTAGTGGCCCATCACGAGGCCGCCGGAATCGGCGTACGCGGCGAACATGTCGTTATAGCCGCCGTCGATCTGCATCTGGTTTTCGTAGAAGCGGTGATAGAGATCGCGCGTGATCTCCGTCTTGTCGACGCCGGGATACGTCGCTTCGATCGAATACGGCGCATTCAGCAGATCGGCACTCATCATCTGCGTGACGACGGGTGTCTGACCGGCTGCGGTCACGCCGGTCCACGTCTGCGGCAACGTCGCGAGCTGCGAGCCGTCGCGATCGAGCTGCGGGATATACGCGCCGTTGACGGGCAGGCCGTTCGCGCCCGGGAAGCTGCCGTAGACGTTGTCGAACGCGCGGTTCTCGGCGTAGAGCACGACGACCGTCTTGATCGACGAGAGCGATGCCATCGTCGGCGCGTCGGGCGTCGCGCTGCCGCTGCCGCTGCCGCTGCCGGAGGCATCCGGTGTGGGCGTGCCGCTGTGAAGGTTGTTGCTGCACGCGGCTGCGAGCAGGACTAGGGCGAGACGTTTCATGGCCGGAAGCGTGCACGACCGATGTCAGCGCACGGTCGCGCGATCATGACGATGCGGCGAAGCTCGGCGACGCCACGCCGACGTGACGTCATCGTCACATGCCGATGGTGGCATCGCTGCATGCGAATCTGGATCGCGATCGCGATGCTCGCCGCGTGTGGCGATTCGAAGCCGGCGGATGCACCGATGCCGTCACCGCCGGTCGCCGCGTTCAACCGCAACGCGCAACCGCACGCGCATCGTGCGCCGAAAGTGGCCGCCGGCGATCGCTCGTTCTGGCGCAACACGTTCGCCAAGCCGATCGACGTGCCGCAGGCGATGCTGCTCGGCGCGAAGCTGTTTCGCGATCCGGCGCTGTCGGCGTCGGGCAAGCAGGCGTGCTCGACGTGCCACGATCCCGCAAATGCGTTCGCGCCGTCGACGGATCTGCCGATCCAACCCGGCGGCAAGGACGGCATCGCGATCGGTATGCGCGCCGCGCCATCGCTGCGGTACTTGCAGCTCGTGCCCGCGTTCAGCGAGCACTTCCACGACAGCGACGGCGACGACGGCATCGATCAAGGCCCCGCCGGCGGCTTCGATTGGGACGGCCGCGCGGCGAGCTTGCACGACCAAGCGATGGGGCCGCTGTTCTCGCCGCTCGAGATGGCGAACGCGACGCCGGCCGCGCTCGCGAAGACGATCCGCGCGCTGCCGTACGCGGCGACGTTTCGGCAGGTCTTCGGCGATACCGCGCTCGCGACCGACGATTCGGCGATCAAGGCGCTGCTCGTCGCGCTCGAGGCGTATCAACAGGACCCGCGCGAGTTCTATCCGTACTCGAGCAAGTTCGACGACGTGCTGCA
>DASXEF010001041.1:0-2085 GCA_036490255.1 Kofleriaceae bacterium | reverse complement strand
TGCGGCTCGTCTCGGCACCGGCGGGCTCGACCACGGTGACGACGCCCAAAGATCCGATCGATGTCGGCGCCCTGGAGCGCGTTCCCGTCGGAACGGCGTGGCAGAAGGTTTCGGTCATCGCGCCGGTCGTCAGCGATGCGTGGACGACCGCGCGCGACGTCGTGCTCGGCGCGGCGTGGTTGCGCCGGCCGGACGCGCAACAAGTTCAAGCGCTCAGCGCGGTGTGTCCGCATCTCGGTTGCGCGGTCGGTTACGACGAAGGCGCCAAGAGTTTTTTGTGCCCGTGTCACAACAGCCGGTGGAACGCGAACGGCGATCTCGCGGGTGAAGGGCCGGCCAAGCGCGCGCTCGATCCGCTGCCGATCGCGATCAAAGACGGCCGGCTGCAGCTGACGTGGGTCGCGTACAAGCTCGACTCGGCGTCGCGGGAGCCGGCGTGAGACGGCGGCTGACCGACTGGCTCGTCGAGCGCGCGAAAGCGGAAAAGCAGCCGAGCGGGATCGCCGGCGGGCCGTCGGTCGCGCACGTGTTCGGCTGGGTGCTCGTGATGCTGCTCGGCGTCGAGGCGATCACCGGCGTCGCGCTCGCCGCGTTCTACGCGCCGTCGACGACGGACGCGTGGGCCTCGGTCGCGTACGTGCAGGGCCGGATGCCGCTCGGTTGGCTCGTGCGCGGGCTGCACTTTCACGGCGCGTCGGCGCTCGTGATCGTCTGCGGCGTGCACTTGCTGCAGACCGCGATCTACGGCGCGTACAAGAAGCCGCGCGAGGTCACGTGGTGGCTCGGCATCGTGCTGATGCTGCTCGTGCTCGGGTTTGCAGTCTCGGGCTACGTGCTGCGCTGGGATCAAGCGGGCTACTGGGCAAATCGCGTCGAGGTCGGCATCGCGGCGTCGGCGCCGGGCGGCGAGATCATCCGATCGATGGCGATCGGCGGCAACGACTACGGCAACCTGACGCTGACGCGGTTCTACGCGCTGCATGCGATGGCGCTGCCTGCGCTGACCACGCTCGGCGTCATCGCGCACGTCGTGCTCGCCAGGCGGTGGGGAGCAACCCCCAAATGGGGCCGCGACGCGCTGGGGCTCGTCGCACGCTGGCCGCGGCAGTCGATCCGGAACGCGATCGCGATGGCGATCGTATTCGCCGTGTTGCTCGGCTACGCGATCTCGACCCACGGCGCAGATCTCGCGGCGCCGGCAGATCCGTCGTCGGCGTTCGACGCGCGGCCGCTCTGGTACTTCCGCTTCCTGTTCGAGCTGCGCCATCTCGCAGGCTCGGCGGAGCGCATCGTCGCGCTCGCCACGCCGGTCGTCGTCGGCGCGTTCTTGATCGGCCTGCCGCTCGTCGATCGCAAGCCCGAGCGCGATCCACGCACCCGCAAGCCGTTCGTCATCGCCGCGCTCGCGCTGTTCGCCGCGATCGGGCTGCTCACGGCGATGTCGTTCCACGCCGACTCCGACGACGCCGAGCTCGCGAAGCGCCAAGCGGCCGCCGACAAGCTCGCGCACCGCGCGCTCGCACTCGCGACGCAGTACGGCGTGCCGATCACCGGCGCCGCCGACGTGTTCACCACCGCGCCGATGTATCGCCAGCGCGCGCTGTACGCGCAGTACTGCAAGGGCTGCCACGACGCGCAGAGCAAAGACCGCAAGGGGCCGGTGATCGGGCCGGGCCACGGCAATCGCGCGTGGTTCGCCGGGTTCTTGAAAGACCCGAGCGGCGATCACTATTGGGGCCACACGAAGCTCGGCGTCACCGACGACGCGATGAAGGCGGTCACGCTGCCGGACGCGGACCTCGACGACCTCGTCGAGTTGCTATACGCGCAGTCGGGCGCGACCGATGTCGATCAGGCGCGCGCCGATCGCGGCAAGAAGACGTTCCTCGCGACCTGCACCGACTGCCATAGCATCGACGAAGGCGTTGCCGGGCAAGACGCGCCTGGCTTGGCGCAGCTCGGCAGCCGCGATTGGTACACGAGCGTGATCGGCAACCCGAAGAAGGCGATCCACATGTCCGGCAAGAGCGAGATGCCGCGCTTCGACGCCGATCTGTCGATCGTCGATCGCGACGCGCTCGCCGG
>DASXEF010000423.1:0-3554 GCA_036490255.1 Kofleriaceae bacterium | reverse complement strand
GTGCAAGACGCCGCGCTCGTAGAGCAGCGAGCCCATCGCGCCGTCGAACAGCAGCGGGCCGTCGGCGAGCGCCGCCGACAATGTCGCCGCGCGCGTCACGATCGGAACATCCGGCCGGGCAGATCCAGCGCCGATAGCTCGCGGCGCACGTCGCGCAACGCCTCGCCGCGGCCGACCTGCGCGAGATGGCCGCCCTCGAACCACTTGATGTCGACGTCCCAGTGCCGCGCGAGCTCTTCGGCGTGATCGCTCGGCGTGATCCGATCGCCGCGGCCCGCGACGACGAACAAGCGCTCGCGGGGCAGCGCGACCGGGCGCCGCGTCGGTGAGTGGATCGCGAACGCGTCGGCGAGCAGCTCCTCGTCGATGCCGGCGTTCATCGCGCGCTTGCGCACCGGCGAGGTCTCGCCGTGGCGCCACATCAGCCGCGCCATCGACACCGCCGGGATCATCGCGACCGCGAAGTCGAGCGAGCTCGGGATCGTCGCCCACAGCGCCGTCGTGTAGCCGCCGAGGCTCATCCCGATCGCACCCACCGCCGAGGTCCCACGTGCGCGCAAGAACATCGCGAGCGCGCGCAGATCGTAGATCGCGTGGCCGAACGCTTCGTTCGTGCGCAGCGGATTCGGCGACGGAAACAGCGCGCCGCTCTGCACGACGCCTTTCACTTTCGGCGCCCGCGCACCGTGATACGGCAGCTGGAAGCTGACGACGTCGTAGCCGTGGCGCAGCCAGTACGGCACCGCGAACGTGCGCTCGGTGACCCAGTGATTGCCGCCGCCCCAGCCGTGCAGCATGACGATCGTCGGACGGCCGCGATCACTCGTCCACCACCGCGCGTGTGCCGTGAAGTTCTCGCGCACGGCGAGATACGCGTCGCGCGCGGCGGGCAGGCACGGCTGGTAGCCCGACGCGTACGCGAGATCGACGACCTGCGTGCCGAGCGGACCGTCGCCGAGCGGCGTGACCGCGACGTCGGGCAGCTCGGGCGGCGTGTAGAACCGCTCGCCCGCCGCGGCGTAGCCCGCCGCGATCTCGAGCAACCGACCGCGGGCGTCGTCGTTGGCGTCGATGCGCGGCGCGCTGGGCGCCATCCGGCGCTCCATCCAGCGGACGACCCCGCGGTCGAGCGCGGCACTCGCGCGGGTGAGCATCGAACGCACCGACGCGACCATACCGCCAAATCGCGCTATCACATAGCCATGCGCCGCGCGGTGCTCGCTTTGCTGCTGCTCTCCGGTTCGGCGTCCGCCGACACGTTCGGCGGCTTTTCGGGGTTCTCGCCACCCTACCTGGTCAACCAGGATCGCGTGTGTACGCCGCTCGAGGTCACCGGCGGCACGGCGACCGGCGCGCCGCAGTGCCAGGCGGCCAAGCCCGACGCGATCGCGCAGTTGTCGATCAAGCCGCCGACCGCGGAGCACGGCACGAGCGCCGACTTCACCGCCAGCGCGACGGGCCGCACGCTGAGCGTGACGAGCTCGACCGGCGCGGTGATCGTCACGTGGACCGCCGCCGATCCGATCGGCAAGATCATCGACGTGTTCACGACCTCGACGCGCGATCGCGTCGCCGTGACGTTCACGTCGCGCGCGTTCGGTCACGAATCGACGCAGGTCGTCGGGTTCTTGCTCGTCAAGACGAGCGGTCGCGACCCGAACGCAACGAACCCGACCACGCCGACGGTGACGGCACCGGTCGGCCAACCGACGCCCGACGATCCGAAGCTCGCGAAGGCCGTCGCCGATGCCCGCAGGCAATCCGGCGCGAAGGGGCTCGCGGCATGGCAACACGTGCTCGCGCTCGACGCCGATCACAGCGAGGCGCGCTATCACGTCGCCGCGGCGCACGCGGCCGCGAAGCAAGCCGACGCGCTCGCGCTGTTACAAACGCTCGCGAAGTCGTCGCGCACCGATGCGATCGAGTGGCTCGTCGAAGCGCGCTTCGATCCGGCGTTCGCGTCGCTGCGCGCCGATGCGACGTATCGCGCCGCGGTCGGCCTCGACAGGCCCGCGACCGGGACCTACGAAAAGCTCATGGGCCTCGGCGGCCAGTGGCTGCAGAACGGCACCCAGTGCGACACCGGCGAGGTCCATTTCACCGTGAAGCAGGACCGCACGTTCAGCATCAAGTTCCGCAGCGCCTGCGGCGGCGGGGTCGTCGAGCAGAGCTTCAAAGGCACGTGGGAGCTGTCGGGCAACGGGCTCAAGCTGACCCTGCCGACGAAGGGCAAAGCCGCCGGCGCCGATGATGTCGCGGTTTGTACGTTCGAAAAAGCCGGTCAAGAAGACGCGTTGCGTTGCGCGCTCGCCAAAGACCTCGATTTCGTGGTGCTGCCGGTCCGACGCTAGGGCGAGGTTGCGTCGCTCGCCTACTACGTCGAGACCTATGATGAAGATCGGGCTCGCGCCTCGGTCCGGCCGCGTTGCGCAAGCTTTGAACATCCGAAGCCAGTCGGCCACTAATGGGCTGACACGTTATGCTGCTTCGGGTGAAGCGCGAATCCGGCACGTTCTCCACGACGCCTTTGGCGCCGGAAGACGAAGCCGATCTGATCAAGCGCTGCCGTGCGTCCGAACGCACCGCCCACGACGAGCTCTATCATCGGTTTCGCCGCCAGGTCGCCGGCAACCTCTACCGCGTGCTCGGCGACCGCAGCGACCTCGACGACCTCGTCCAAGAAGTCTTCGTGATCGCGTTTCGCGGCCTCGATCGCTTTCGCGGCGACGCGCGGCTGTCGACGTGGCTCTACCGCATCTGTGTCAACGTCGCGCTCGGCCGGATTCGCACGCGCAAGCGGCGGCCGGCGGCGATCGGGGTTGCCGATCTCGATCAAACGACCGGGATCGACCCGAGCTTGATCGAACGGCCCGAGACGCCGGAGCGCAGCCTCGAGCGCCGCCGCGATCAAGAGCGCGTGTACGAAGTGCTCGAGCAGCTCGCGCCGAAAAAGCGCGTCGTGCTCTACCTGCACGAGATCGAAGGTCTCGACCTCAAAGAGATCGCGTATCTGGTCGACTCGAACCCGGTGACCGTGAGGACTCGGCTGTTCTACGCGCGCCGCGAGTTTTACAAGATCCTCGCCGGCGAGACGGTCTCCGATGGAGCCGACGAATGAAGCACGTCGAGCCACATCGCTGGGCCGACGCGTTCACCGGCAAGCTCGACGACGCCGAAGTCGCCGAGCTCGATCGCCACGCCGATGCGTGCGAGCGCTGTCGCGTCGCGCGCGATCGCGTGCAGCGCGCGTCGTCGTCGTTTCCGGCGCTGCGCGTGCGGCAGGCGCCCGAGCTGTCGTGGGATTCGATTCGCGCCAAGGTGCACTGGTCGGTCTCGACCGAGCGCCACGAGAAGATCTCGCCGCAGCGCTCGCACGCACGCGCGTGGATCGGCGGCGTGGTCGCACTCGGCGCGGTCGGCGCGCTCGCGCTCGTGCTCCACGAGCAACGCGATCGCGTCGCGCATGCGAACACCTCGATCGCGCAGGCGATCCACGCGGCCGCGCCCGCAAGCGACAGACCCGCGCCGCTCACCGCCGCGGTCAGCCGGCTCGC
>DASXEF010000999.1:0-2983 GCA_036490255.1 Kofleriaceae bacterium | reverse complement strand
GTTCTTCGCGATCCTGCCGCTACGCGCCGATGTTCGCGCGAGCACGCTGCAGATCACGCGGCCTGCACCGACCGTCCGCAACGCGCCGACGATCCTCGTCGTCGAAGACGAGCCGAGCGATCGCGCGCAGCTCACCGCGGTGTTGACCAACGCGGGCTACAACGTCGAGACGGTCGCGACCGGCGGCGAGGCGCTGGCGCGTTGCGAGCAGCGCGCGTACGACGCGATCGCACTCGACTTGCTGCTGCCCGACATGACGGGCCTCGAAGTGCTGAGCCGCTTGCGCGACGGCAAGAACGGCGACGTTCCGGTCATCGTCGTCACCGTCGTCGCAGAACGCGGCGCCGTCGCCGGCTTCGCGGTGCACGACGTGCTCGCCAAGCCGCTCTCGGAGCCGGCGTTGCTCGCGTCGTTGCGGCGCGCCGGCGTTCGTCCCGACGGCGGTCGCACGGTCGTGCTGGTCGTCGACGACGACGTCGCGTCGCTCAAGGTCATGTCGGCGACACTCGAGCGGCTCGGTTACCTCGCGGTGTGCGAGCCCGATCCGGTGAAGGGGCTGAGCGCCGCGACCGAGGAGCCACCGGCCGCGATCGTCCTCGATCTGTTGATGCCGGGCATGACCGGGTTCGAGTTCCTCGATCGACTCCGCGCCACGCCGAACGGGCACTCTGTGCCGGTGATCGTATGGACGAGCAAGGATCTCACCAGCGCCGAGCTCGCGCGGTTGCGCAAGTCGGCCGATGCGGTTGTCGCGAAAGGTCACGACGGCAACACGCGCGTCGTCGACGAGCTCGCGGCGTTCTTGCCGCCCAACTTCGACCGCGAGCTGATCGCATGACGCGTGCACTCGTCGTCGACGACACCGCGTTGAATCTAAAGCTAGTCGCCGCGTTGCTGCGGGCCAATAGCTTCGACGTCGACACCGCCGAGAGCGCCGAGGAGGCGAACGACAAGCTCGCCGCGAAACCGTTCGACGTCTTGCTGCTCGACCTTCGCCTTCCCGGCATGGACGGGCTCGAGCTCGCGCGGCTCTTGCGTGCGGATCCGAAACATCGCGCGCTCGTGATCGTCGCGGTGACCGCGAATGCGATGAAGACCGACGAAGCCGCCGCGCTGCAGGCCGGTTGCGATGCGTTCGTGACCAAGCCGATCGACACGCGGGCGCTCGTCCCGATGTTGCGCCGCCTCACGAGGGGCTCATGACCGCGCCGATCCTGCTCGTCGAAGACAACCCGATCACGCGCAAGCTCGTGCGCTACACGCTCGAATCGGAGCACTACGAAGTCGTCGAAGCGCGCGACGGCGCCGAGGCGCGAACGATGTTCCGCGCGCGCAAACCCGGCTTGGTGCTGCTCGATCTGCTGCTGCCCGACGTCGAAGGCTTCGATCTGCTCGGGCAGCTTCGCGCGCTTCCCGACGGCCGCTAAATTCCGATCCTCGCGTTCTCGGGGATGTTGTCGTCGCACGACCAAGCGCGCCTTGCCGAAGCCGGCTTCGACGACGTCGTCAGCAAGCCGATCGAGCCGTCGCGGCTCGTGCAGATCGTCCGCGGTTACGTGCCGTTGATCGAGACCGCACCGGTCGTCGACGCCGGCGCTCGGACGCTGGTCGTCGCCGACGACGATGCGGTCCAGCGCAAGATGGTCGCGCTGCGGCTGCAACGCGCCGGCTACAAAGTGATCGTCGCCGCCGACGGTGAGGATGCGCTCGATCGCGCGCGCGAGCACAAGCCCTACGCCGTCGTCTCCGACGTGTTGATGCCGAAGCTCGACGGCTTCGGCCTCTGCCTCGCCGTGCGCAACGACGCGCAGATCGGCGACACGCGCATCATCTTGATCAGCAACAGCTACCTCGATAGCGAGGATAGACAGCTCGCGGTTCGCGTCGGCGCCGACGACATGCTCGTGCGCACGCCCGATCTGCAAGACGTGCTCGCTCGCCTCGACGCGCCGCAACCCGCGCGGCGGCGCCGATCGGCGCCGATCTCGATCGAGCCCGAGCTCGAGCGCGAGCGCGTCCGCCGGATGATGAATCAGCTCGATCGCCAAGGCGCGATGCACGCGACGTTGACGCAGCGCTGCGCGATGCTGTCGGCCGAGCTCTCGGTGCTCAGCGGCATCTCCGAGGCCGTCGCGACGCGCGACGATCTCGAAGGCGCGCTGCACCAGATCCTCGCGTCGTGTTTCGACGCCGGCGGGATCTCGCTCGGCATGCTCTATCTCACCGGCGCCGACGGGATTCGCGGCGTGCACTTCGGTCAGGTCGAGAGTTGGACCGACGCCGAGATCGAATCGTTCTTCGGCCACCGCGAGCTCCTCGAGTCGACGATCCGCGAGCAGACGCTCGTCAGCGTGCCGTCGCCGACGCATTCTGCGACGCAGTACGCGTTGTTGCTCGACCGCACGACCGCAAAGTCGCTCGTGATCGCGCCGCTCGGTCATCGCGGCCAGGCGCTCGGCGCGCTCGTCACGATGTCGCGAACGTCGGAATCGCAAGGCGACACGATCGCGTTCGCGCAAGCGGTCGCGGGCCAGATCAGCTTGGCGCTCGCCCTCGCGCGCTCGTTTCAAGCCAAAGATGTTTCCGAGCGCACGGCGCGCGCGAACGCGACCGTCCTGCGATCGATCCTCGACAGCATGGCCGAGGGCGTGATCGTCAGTAACGAAGCCGGCGAGGTCACGCACTGGAACCACGCGGCGACCAGCATTCTCGGGCTCGAGCCCGCGCATCAGCGCGCCGATCAACTGCCGGTGCGATTGCCGCTGACGCGCGCGCTCGGCGGGGAAGCCGTCGATCGCGCCGAGGTCCGTGTTCGCCGCGACCTCGACGACGGCTGGCTCAGCGTCAACGCGCGCCCGCTCGGCGACGACCTCAATACGGTGCACGGCGGCGTCGCGGTGTTCCGCGACATCACCGTGGAGCGAGCGGCGCACGCTCGCATGTTGGTCAGCGAGCGCATGGCGTCGCTCGGCACGCTCGCCGC
>DASXEF010000995.1:0-4189 GCA_036490255.1 Kofleriaceae bacterium | reverse complement strand
GCGCGCGCGAAGACCTGGACCGCGCCACCGCGGCGCCGGAGTCAGCTGCGCGAGACCGGCCACGCGATCGCCGGCACGACGCTCGCGGACGGCAAAGCGGCGCGTCGCAGCGGTGCCGAGGCGCAGCCACTTCGCAAGCCGCGTGGCTTCGATCCCAACTCGCGCGATCGCCGGCTCAAGAGCTGGTTCGCGCCGCACGTGCGCCGCGAGCTCGAGCACATCGCCGACGAGATCGATCAGCTGCGCGAAGACGACGCCGAGATCGCCGACGTGTTGGTCGCGTGTCTGTCCTCCGTGCTCTACAAGGTCAGCTCGCGCACGTCGGATACCGATCCGACGTGGACGGAGCGCAACGTCCCGCGCGGCCAAGCCTCGCGATTGTTCGCGCAGCGCGTCGACGGTCTCGTCGCGGGCCTCGCCGATCTCTCGAAGGCCCACGCGACGCTGCCCGAGGTCCACGAGCTCGATATTCGCCGCCTCGATCGAGTGGTCAAGAACGGCAGCGCGTGCGGCGTGATCACGTCGCCGCCGTACGCCGGCACGTACGACTACGCCGAGCACCAACGGTTGCGGTTCGATTTTCTCGCGCTGCGCCACCGCGATCTCGACGACAACGAGCTCGGCTCGCGCCGCA
Organism: Kofleriaceae bacterium; assembly: GCA_036490255.1. Classification (GTDB taxonomy): domain Bacteria; phylum Myxococcota_A; class Polyangia; order Haliangiales; family Haliangiaceae; genus JABFXX01. The sequence continues at coordinate 3,555 of DASXEF010000995.1, read as the reverse complement.
GCTTCGAAGCCGACGCGGAAACCGGTCGCGCCGCGTGGCAGAAGGCGCTCGCCGGCTTCGTCGCGAAGATCGGCGCGACGCTCGCGCCCGGCCGCGCCGCCGCGCTCGTGATCGGCGACTCGGTTGCCGCGACTCGCGCGTGCTTCGCGCTCGACGATCTGCGTGACGCGTTGCCCGGCGATCTCGTGATCGAAGCGTGGGCTTCGCAGGAGCGCGCGAAGCTCGGCCAGGTCGAGCGCCGCGCATTCGGCGATCGCCCGAAGTGCGAGCACATCGTGCTACTGCGCCGTTAGCATCGCCGCGAGCTTGCCGCGCCACAGCGCGATCGCGGCGACGACCGCCGAGCCCGCGCCGAGTAACGCGAGGCCGCCGATCTCGTCGGCGATCTGCGTTTCGCCGAGGATCACGTACTCGCTAGCGACGAGCGCATGCGCACCGAGCATGCCGAGCGCGCAGCCGGCGATCAGCGCGGCCACGCTCGCCCACGCCGCGCTGCGCACGACGCCGACGATCGCGACGATCGCCGCCACGAGCGCGAGCGAGCCGAGCGGATTCGCGACGATCGCGTCCGGCAGATCGGCATAGAACATCAACGCACCGAGGCCGCCGACGTACGACAGCCCGAGCAATGCGGCAGCGACACCGCGCCTCGATAGCTCGCTCCGACGCCACGGCGCGACAAACACGAGCGCCGCGACCATCAGCGCGCACGTCATGACGAGCTCGCCGCATTCGCCGCCGCCGACACCGGCTTTGATGGTGAGCGCGGTGATCGTGTCGAGTCCGAACGCGCTCGGGCTCGCGGTCGCGAGCTCGACGAGATGGACCAGCTGGACGAGCAGCGTCGGCACGACGATGCCGACGGCGAGCGCGCGCGCCCACGTGCGCCGCATCGCGAGCGCCGCGATCACGCCCAGCCATGCGACGAGATGCAGCGCGGGGATCGTGAGCAGACCTCGGCTCAAGCCGCGGTCGGCCATGTAGATCGTCGCAGCGGCGAGCAACGCCGCCGCGCTCCACGCACGCGCTCGCGACAACCGCGCGCCGAATGCGGTGCGCACGCGCGAATGCTCGACCGCGAGCTCGCGCGGCTTACCGAGCCGCAGCGCGGCAGTCTCGACCGCTTCCGCGAGCGGCATGCCGCGCTCGCGCAAATCGTCGACGAGCGTGCGCAGGTGATCCTCGATCTCGTCGAGATCGCCTCGCGCGAGCTCCGCTTCGGCGGCGATCTCGATCCGATATTTCGCGACAAGCTTTTCGACATCATGGTCCGACATCACGCTGCCCTCCATGCTTTGGTGAGCGCCGCGCTCACGACGTTCCATTGCCGCCGCTCTTCTTCGAGCGCGCGTTTACCGTCGGCGCAGATCCGGTAATAGCGACGCTTGCGGCCCGTCTCGCCGATGCCTTCGTACGACTCGATCAGTCCTTGATCCTCGAGCCGGTGCAGCACCGGATAGAGCATTCCTTCCGACCACTCGAGCTCGCCGCCCGACAGCTCGCGAACCGTCTGGATGATCGCGTAGCCGTAGCTCGGGCCTTTGTGCAGGATCGCGAGCAGGAGCGGCGTGGCCGTCGCAGCGACGAGGTCCTTGCTGATCCGCTCGGCGTCCTTGCGATGCCTCATGTATCAATGCATAGCGTTGCTAGGTATCAACGTCAAGCAGAGATTTGACGGCTGCGTTTTCGCTGAGGTTCATACGTGTCGACGGTTAGACGAATCGCGTTGCTACCGAGTCAGCACAGTGCCGCTCGCTTGAAACGCAGGTGACACGTGCGCCGGAGTTAACGTCGGCGTCACACCGGCCGGCGTGTAAGTTTGAAGAAAGCCAACGCTGCCGCCACCGCCGCCCGGCGCATAGACGCCACTTCCGTTGCCGTTCGAGAAACCGCCGGCGCCGGCAGGCGCGCCGGCAAATCCGCCTGAACCAGCGGGGCCGCATGACGTTCCACCGGCTGCCGCCACCGAGTCTGACAACGAACCATCTGCGCCGTTATCGCCGGGCATGGCCGTTTGATTTTCGTAGCAAGCGCCAGCGCCACCACCGCCTCCGTTTGCGAAGACGGAACCAGTGATCGACACTCCGACGCCTTCGATCAGGACGTTGCCACCTGCACCGCCGCCAAACCCGCCAATCGGAATGAGCGGATCGATGCCACCGCTACCGCCGCCACCGCCGGCGTTAATCATTCCCGACACCGTCACGACTCCGTGACAGCTCACGACCTCGAGCGCACCGCCTCCACCGCCGATGCTCGCGATCGTAGTGCCCGGTGGGTCGTCGTTAACGGGCACGGGGCTCGACGCGCCTCCAACAAGCACTGCGAGAGATGCAGGGTTCATTGTCGGCTGGCCACCGTTCATCGCGCCTCCATCTTGGCCACCGCTATCGTTCGAGCCGTTGTGCGCACCACCTGCGCCGCCGGCGCTCGCGCCGCCTGCACCACCGCCACCATAGATGACTCCCGGCGCGCCACCGGGCAGTGCTCCAGATATAAACGTCCCACCACCAGGACCGTTGAGTCCTGTATGCGCGCCGACGTCGACGAATCCGTCAACCGTCAACGTGTCATCGGCAACCAATGCGAGCGCTCGACCACTGCCCGCGGCACCAAGAATGGTCAGTGTCGATCCAGCAACGACGCTGATCGAGTTGTACCGAACGACGCAGATGTCGTTCGCGCCTGCCTGCATGAGGACTCCGCCCGTGCAGTTCGAGTCGAGATTCGGATCGAGCGTGCCTGAACCTGTGAACGTGATCGACGATCCCGCCGCGCGCGAATCGCACACATCAGGCATGTACGTCGGCTGCAAATATGCGCAGTGCGCCGATCCGTTGTTCGTGCAACCGAGTGCACATGAATCGAGATCGTATCCGTCACCCGCGTCGTTGCACGTGAGCGCGGCACTGCCGCTGCATTCTTTGACGTCGCCGGGCGAGCACGTGACGGCGACACACTCGCCAGCTGTTCCACCAATGGAGCCGTCGAAGTCGCAATATGGAAACGCCGGATTGCTACACGTGCCATTTGCACACGACGCGTCCGGGTTCGTCTTCGTGCAGCTCGTTGCACAAGCAAACACGAGTGCGAAAGCACGCCAACCACTCATACAGCGATGATAACGCAGCCGGTGACGCATGCACGTCTGTATCGCCCGCGGACTGATCGGGTTGCGTGAATCGTGTGGTGTTGCAGGAAGTTCATGGCACCCCGACGACGAATTGGTGTACGAACTCACGCATGCCGAAGCTTTTCGTAACCCTCGCGGCCGCCGGTTTGTTCGCCTGCGGTAGCAACAGCAACAACAACACGACGGATGGTGGCGGCAGCGGGTCGGGCTCCGGATCGAATCAAGGAAGTGGTTCTGGTTCCGGTTCCGGGTCCGGCATCGGGTCGGGCGTCGGATCGGGCGCAGACCTTTCGTGCGCCGGCGACGCGGCACCGGCACCGAACGCCAACGTCACGCTCAGTGGCACCATCGACGTGGTTGCGCTGAACGGCACGAGCATCGCGCTGACCCCGTACAGCGGCGACGTCGATATCTACAACGGC
>DASXEF010000975.1:0-5166 GCA_036490255.1 Kofleriaceae bacterium | reverse complement strand
CGGCCCGGGCACCGGAATCGAGTACGAGTACGAGTACGATTATTTGGGCTGGTAGACCCAGATGTGGAACATGTTGATGTCGCGGCCGGCGGTGATCGACTGCTGGCGCACCAGCAAGGTGCCGTCTTTGACGTTCTCGGCCGTGATCATCGCCGGCCAGTTGCGCCAGCGATGCACGCGGTCGGTGCCGACGCACGACACCACGCTGACCTTCTTGCCGGTCACCGAGAGCTCGAGCTCGTAGTCGCCGTAGACGTAGTCCATGCGGCGCAGCACCACGACCGGCTTGTTTGGCGAGATGTTGAGCAGCTTGAACTCGCTGTAGCCTTCGACGTGCGCGCGGCCGGTGTCCTCGACCGTCGTGCCGTCGGGATACTTGAGCTTCTGGCGCGACCGGTACGAGTCCTTCGCTTCTTTGATCGTGAAGATGTGCTTGTCTTCAGATTCTTTGTTGAGAATCTCGATCTCGTCGACGAGCACCCACGTGATGCCCTCGAGATCCATCTGCGGCTTGGGCTGGGGCATGACCTTGACGCCCTCCCAATCCTTGATGTCGGCCACCTTCTCTTCTTTTTTCTCCTCGGGCGCGACGATCACCGGCTTCAGATCGCCGACGGCCGACATCATGATCTCGGCGGTCTTCGCCTGATACGCGAGCAGGTTTTGGAAGGCTTCGTTGTTGTTCTTGTTCTCGGCGAGCAAGCCGCGAAGGATCTCGACCTGGCGCCGGTACTCGCTGAACTCTTTCTTCTGCGCGATCGTCGGGTGATGGACATCGACGTCGAGTGACAGCTCGCCCTCGGTGTCGACGACGAGCCGGAACATGTCGAACACGTTGCGGAGGTCGACGAGGTTCGCGTAGAGCAGCATCAGCGCCGTGTTGCATGCCTGCACGACGTCGTGCGCGCCGACCACGCCGCGCCGCGTGTACTCGATGCCCGCGCGGCGAACCTGATTGAGCAGATTCTCGAGCTTGAGCCGCAAGAAGCCGGGCAGCATCGAGCCCGCGAGACCGCCGCGCTGGACGTAGCGCATGTCGATCTCGTTCGCCGCCGGGTTGTACGGATCGCGCGCGTCGCGGATCCGATTGACGCCCTTCTCGAGGTAAATGCGCGCGAGCTCGACCTCGCGCGAGATGTCGGGCTCGGTCTGCGACAGCTCGACCTTGCAGCTCTCGAGCACGCGGCGGTGGCCCTTGTACTCGAGGTTCTCTTTGTACGCGATGAAGTCGGTGAGCTCTTCGTAGTAACGCAGCACGATGTAGATCGTCTGCGGCAGCTTGAACTCTTCGAGGTTGATGTTGCGGATCGCCGCGTCGAAGATCATGAGGTCGTTGCCCATGCCGTCGATCGCGTAGCCGGTCTGAACTTCGACCGACAGATCGCCGCGCGCACGCGCCGTCACGCGTAGATCGCCGGAGTAGCCGAACACGACGCCCGGCGAGTGCAGCATGCGGTTGTGCAGCCGGCGCTTGTCGATGTGATAGCGCTCGGCGTCGTTCCAGTCTTTCTCGGTCGTGAGAAAGCCCTTGAAGAAGTTGATGCGCTTGAATCCCTGGACTGCGTCGCTCATTTCTTCGTGTCTCCTGCTGGGCCTGGCTCGTCTTCGGGTAGCGCCTGCACGACCTCGGAACCGATACCGATACCGGAACGGAGGCCGATCGCGAAGAACTCGCGCAGCTCGACCTCGCCCTCTTCTTCCGTGAACTTCAAGTAGTAGTGCGTGTGTGCCGGTTTCTCGAGCTGGATGATCTGGTGGATCCGGATCACGAGCTCCGGCGTGACGTCCTCGAACCGGATCGGCATCGTCACGACGAAGCAGTGCGCGGTGTCGACGGGCGGCAGCACGACCGAGTCGAGCGCGATACGCGCGCCTTGCTCGGAGCCTTCGGCTTCGACGCGAAAGCCTTTGAACGGCCACGCGTTCTCTTGAATGTCGGGCTCGTGGCCGGTGAACAGCTTCAAGAACAGCGTGAGCCCGCGCTTGGTGCCGCGGATGCGATAGAGGTCGACCGCGCGCTTCACCAACGCGCGCTTCTGCGCTTCGGGCCAGTCGAGATCGACGGAGAACGCCGTCCAGTGCGACAGCCACTGCAAGAAGTCCGGCGGCGCGACGTGCGGGTCGTAGTAGCGCCAGCCGTTGCGCGTCTTGTCGGCGATCGAGTCGAACATGTGCTCGAACACGAAGCACAGGTCGCGCACCAAGTTGCGGCCGGCACCGTCGCTGCGGCGATAGATCGCCGGCAAGTGCTCGAGGTAGCCGCGCCGCGCGATCCAGATCGTGACCTCGGTGGTCTCGTAGACCATCTGTCCGCGCGCCGGACGTTGGTCGAGCACCGTGTTCTTGTCCTCGTAGCTCTCGCGATAGAGCACGACGACGTTCTTGAGACCGGCGTCCTCGAGCAAGATCTTCGCCTTGTCGAGCTTCTTGCCCGAGACGTCGGGCACGCGCACTACGCGGCGGTTGAGGGCTTCGGTGACCATTGCTAGCGAATATCGTCGCGGACCTTCTCCGCGATGTGGACGTGGACGAGGAACGGCAGCTCGTCGTCATCGAGCCGCAAGTGCTCGACGCCGACGTTACGCTGCTCGTCGCGGATGTCGATCTGGTCGACACCTTCGACGCCGGGCACTTCTTCGACGAGGTGAATCATCTCGGCTTTCAGCACCGGCCGGCCGAACTCCCAGCCTTTGCCATCGCGGCCGCCGAGCAACGCGTGCAGGAACTTCCGCAGCTTGACCTCGATGTCTTTGCGCAGCCGATCGGACGTGCCGACCGTGCGGCGGATCAACACGACGCGGATCGAAACGTCCTTGTAGCGCGGCCGCACGACGTTGAGCACGGTGCCGACGAGCTTGCGCTCGTCGAGGTAGCGCTTGACGTAGCGCAGCACTTCGTTCGACGGCACCAACCGGCGCGTCATCTCGTCGGCGCGCAGATCCGCTTTCGGCACCAGCGCGAGCGTGACGTGGCCGCGGTTCGAGCGATCCGGCACGCAGCGCGCACGCGCGAGCTGCGTCGACGCGCGCAGCGCCAGCATCTCGTAGTCTTCCGTCGTCACCGCGCGATCGCGGCTCTTGATCGTGTACGGCGCACGGTTCTTCGCCTCGTCGATCGACTCGCGATCGGCGCCACCGGTCGCCGGCAGCGGATTGGTCACGCTCTCGACGTACGCGAGCGCGCGGCCGAGCGAGGTCAGCGTGTTCGAGTTGACGTTGCCGAGCGAGCCACCGCCGATGCGGTACTGCGTCGCGACGATCGCGTTCTTCGCTTCGGTCGGCACCATGCCGCGACGACCGTCGCCGAAGTTGACGGTGCCGGTGATGTAATCGAGCGTGTAGTGCCGGCTGCGCGGCTGCGACGCGAAGAAGCTGTCGACGCGCCGCCAGCGCACCCACACTTCGTTGTTCTGCGGATTGTCGGGCTCCGCTTTGCGCACCGGATCGGTGCCGAGATCGCCGAGCTCGTCGGGGTTCGGTGCGTTGCGCTCGCGGACTTCGATGATCTCGTCGTCGAGCAGCGGCGCGCGCAGGAACTTGAACGATTGCAACGGGCCGCCATCGCTCGAGCCCAATGTCTCGCCGCGGATCGTCTCTTGGTTGAACGCGTCGATCGCGTTCGACACGATCATCTTCACGCGCGGCGGTTTGACGTAGCCGCCTTGCTCGAGCCGCGCGCGCAGCCAGAACCGCTCTTCGGTGAACTTGGACGACTTCACCCAATCGTCGGGCGCGACGAACATCGCGAACCCGCTCGACGTGAAGCCCTGGGTCTCGTCGTCGACGGCAAGCGGCTCCCAATCGCGACCATCCCAGTACTCCCACACCACGCGCTGGCCACCTTCCCACGCCATCCGCCGCATCGACTCGTATTTCTCGAGCTCGGCGGTCGCGACCTCCGCTTCGTCGATCGGCAAGCTGCCGAGACCGAGCTCTTCTTCGAGCTGGAAGAACAAGCCCATCGGATCGTTCGCGGGCTTCGCCGTATAGCCCATGTACAGCGCGGGCGATTCTTCGGGTTTGGCCTGGAACGGCTGGAAGATCGTGTACTCGGTGCGCGCGACGTCGGTGCAGTCGGTGAACTGGAAGTCGTTGAACGACAGCACGTGGCGCACGTCGCGATAGTCCTCGCGATAACGGAACGTCATCGTGCGCATCGCCGGCGGCTTGAGCGGGCGATCGTCCTTGAACAGCCACTTCTCGTTCTCGAGCGTGTACTGGCCCTGCTCGCCGTAGTCACCCTTCTCGATGCGAACGCGCAGCCACTTCTTTTTGACGCCGTTGAGCTCGAGCTCTTCCATGTCTTTCGGCCGGCGAAAGCTGACGATGCCCGACTGCGAGAACGCGCGAGATTCGTCGTGGAAACCGAGCTCGTCGCCGGTGCCCGGCAGCGCGCCGCGCGGCGCCGAACGGCCGAGCCCGCGCCAGCGCTTGCCGTCCCAGTACTCCCACGCGAGCACGAGCTGATCGCTCGGGTTCGGCCGCGGGATGATCGTCGAGTCGGCGAGCACCATCTCGATCGTGATGTACGCGTCGGCGGTCTGCATCAGCTCGTCGCACGCGAGGTAGAGGATGCAGTCGACCTTCGGCTCTTTGCCGAACGGATAGATGTTCTTCGACAGATCGAGCGGCAGGAACGCGGCGTTGTCGAGGTTCGCGTATGCCTGCGTCGGCAACAGGCCTTCGCCGACGACTTCGACCTTCGTGCGGATCGTGTCGATCTCGGTGTCTTGAGGAGATTGCGGGACCTCTGCGAGGCGCCCCCGCACCCACAAGCCCTCGACGTGGTTGACCGTCGTCGCGTCGAACCGCAGTGGGCCCAAGAACGCGACCTCGCCGCGATCGATGTCGATCTGCGCCGGCTGTAGATCCTTCCACCGCGTGCCGTCCCAGTGCTCCCACTCGAGCAGGCGCGCCATGTCGCGGCCACCGCGCTCGGGGGTGCCCAAGAAGATCTTCAGCAGCGAGTTGTCGCCGGCGTTCGCGAACCGCGGATCGCCGAGGTAGATGAAGCGATCGATGCGCTGCGCGCCGCCGAAGATCTCGAACGAGCCACCCGCCACGCTCGGCGCCGGATCCAAGTAGCGGCTGTTTTCGGCGTACGCCTCGTCGTAGTACGAGAAGCAGCGATCCGGCTTCGCGGTCGAGATGATCGCGTCGCGCGCGG
>DASXEF010000933.1:0-4538 GCA_036490255.1 Kofleriaceae bacterium | reverse complement strand
GCGCGCGCGATGGTGCTCGAGCCGTCGCTGCTGCTCGCCGACGAGCCGACCGGCAACCTGGATCGCCCGACCGGCGAAGCGATCCATCAGCTGTTCATCGAGCTCAACCAGGAGCGCGGCTCGACGCTGCTCGTCGTCACGCACAACCCGGATCTCGCGTCGATGATGCCGCGCCGGCTGCGCATGGTCGACAAGGGCCGTTTGGTCGAAGATACCGATCCTGAAGCGCACCGCAGCGGCTCGACGCTCGCGACCGGAGCTGCAACGTGACCGCACGCGGCCTTGCCATCGCGCTCGTGCTCGCGCTCGTCGGCAGCGCGTCGGCACAACCATCTGGATCGGGATCCGGATCCGGATCCGGATCGGCCGCGGGCTCGGCGGCGCAACCGGCGGCAACGGGCTCGGGCTCGGCAGCACCGATCCCGACGCATGCACCGGCGCCCGCATCGCCACCGAGCGGACCTGTCGGCAACACGCCGCTGACGTGGCAAGGCCGACCGATCGAGCGCGTCCAGTTCCGCGGTAACCGCAAGGTTGAAGACGATGCGATTCGCGTCCAGCTGCTGTCGAAAGCCGGCACGCTGCTCGACGCGACGAAGCTGCGCGAGGACCTGCGCTCGATGTGGAGGCTCGGCTTCTTCGCCGACATCGACGTCGAAGGCGAGGTCGGTCCCTCCGGCTCGATCACGCTGACGTTCGCGGTCAAAGAGAAGCCGTCGATTCGCAAGGTCTTGATCGCCGGCAACAGCGAGATGGAGCTGTCGAAGATCAACGAAGTGATCGACCTCGAGCTCGACACGATCGTCGACATCTCGAAGGTCAAGAAGAACCGCGACAAGATCGCCGACGTCTACGTCCAGAAGGGCTACTACCTCGCGACGGTCGACTGGGAGGTCAAGCCGATCAACGAGACCGAGGTCGACGTCTGGTTCAAGATCGACGAGAAGGCCAAGGTCAAGATCCGCGAGGTCCAGTTCATCGGCAACAACAGCATCTCCGATGAAGAGCTCCGCGGCGCGATCGCGACTCGTCGCGCCGACGCGCTGTCGTTCTTGAACGACTCCGGCGTGTACAGCCAGGAAGCGTTCGAGCGCGACTTGCTGCTGATCTCCGCGCACTACTGGGATCGCGGCTACGCGAACGTCAAGGTCGGCACGCCCGAGCTACGGCTCTCGCGCGACAAGCAGTACATGTACCTGTCGATTCCGATCGACGAGGGACCTGTCTTCAACATCGCGTCGATCAACTTCAAAGGCGATCTGATCGGATCGCCCGCTGCAAACCTGGCGCGTATTCGCATGCGGCCGGGATATCGGTTCTCGCGCACGGTCATCGCCGACGATCGCGAGCTGCTGTCGAACTTCTATCAAGACCAAGGCTACGCGTACGCGAACGTGCTGCCGCTGACGAAGGTCGATCCGGTCAAGAAGACGATCGCCTTGACGTTCGAAGTGTCGCGCGGCAAGCGCGCCTACTTCGAGCGCATCAATATCCGCGGCAACTCGAAGACGCGCGACAAGGTCATCCGCCGCGAGCTGAAAATCTCCGAAGGCGAGCTGTTCAACAACACGAACCTCGAAGTGTCGAAGAAGCGCGTGATGGCGCTCGGCTTCTTCGAGAACGTCGTGGTCTCGACGAAGCGCGGATCTTCCGACGAGTTCGTCGAGGTCAACGTCGAGGTCACCGAGCGACCGACCGGCACGTTCCAGATCGGCGCCGGCTTCTCGAGCGTCGAAAACTTCATCGCGCAGGCGCAGGTTTCACAGAACAACTTGTTCGGCCGCGGTCAGACGCTGGCGTTGCAAGCGCAGCTGTCGAGCTTGCGCCAGTTGTTCTTGCTGCGCTTTGTCGAGCCGTACTTCCTCGACACCAACTGGACGTTCGCGTTCGACCTCTACAACCGCAGCCAGGGCTTCTACACCTACTATCGCAACGCCGACGGCGGCACGTTGACGTGGGGCCATCGCCTCGCGCTCACCGATACGGGCATCGCGTCGGCATCGCTGCAGTACAAGCTCGAAGACGTCAGCATCACGACGGGCACGGGCGGCTTCGCGAACCTCGGCGCGACCACGGTGCCGGTCGCGGCGACCAGCGTCGCGAACTTGTTCCGCGGCGGTTTGACATCGTCGCTGCGGCCATCGATCGCCTGGGACTCGCGCAACAACCGGTTGTTCCCGACCGAGGGTTGGTACGACTCGTTGTTCTTCGAGTACGCGAGCGAGTACACCGGCTCGGAGAACAAGTTCATCCGCGTCGGCGGCTTCATCCGCAAGTACAAGCAGCTGTGGGGGCCGTTCGACTTGCACGTTCGTCTCGAGGCGGGCCTCACGACGACGACCGATCCACTCGGCGTACCGATCAGCGAACGCTACCTGCTCGGCGGTATCTACGATATCCGCGGTTATCAGCTGCTGTCGCTGGGTCCGAAGATCCTCGTGCAGCAGCCGGGCGACGTCGGCCAGCCGCTCACGCAGCTGCCGCTCGGCGGTAACTTGCAGATCATCTCGAACTGGGAAATCGAGTTCCCGTTGTTCAAGAAAGTCGGCATCTCCGGCGTCGTGTTCTACGACATGGGTAACGCGTACAACCTCGAGGATCGCTATTGCTCGGGCCTGCAGCGCAAGAACGCGGCAGTGCCGATCCAGTTCGATCCGTGCTTCCGGCTGGACTCGCTCACGCTTGGTATTCGCAAGTCGGTCGGCTTCGGCTTCCGCTGGATCTCGCCGATCGGCCCGCTGCGCTTCGAGTGGGGTATTCCGCTCGACCAGCAGATCGGCGAGGACCCGTTGGTGTTCGAGTTCACCATCGGAAATTTCTTCTAAATTTTGGTTTGGCCTTCCCGTCGAAGAGATCGTATGAACCGCTCGATGAACCGCTACGCAGCTCTCGGTTTTCTCGGCCTCGGCTTGATGGTGAGCCCGTTGTTCACCGGCTTTGCGACCAGCGCGGTTCCCGCGCCGAAGATCGGCGTCGTCGATCTCGAGAGCACGCTCGCCACCACACCGGCCGGCAAGCGCGCAAACGACTCGTTCGAGAAGACCCGCAAGGCCAAGCAGACGGACCTCGACACGCAGCAGAACGCGCTCAAGCAAGCGCAGGCGGATCTCGAGAAGCAAAAGGCCGTGCTCAAGCCCGACGTGTTCGAGCAGAAGCGCCAGGATCTCGAGAAGAAGTTCGTCGATCTCCAGCAGACCTATCTCAAGCTCGAGAAGGATCTCGCCGCCGAGCGCCAGAAGCTGATGTCGGATCTGATGAAGCAGGCGGAGCCGAAGATCGTCAAGCTCGCGCACGACGAGGGCGTCAACATCATCGTCGACCGCGAAGCTGTCGTGTGGGCCGAAAAGGAAGTCGACCTGACGGCCAAGCTCAACGCGCAGATGCAGTAGTCGGCCAAGCCGAACCGCTCGAGCTTTCACGGTCGTTCGGCCGGAGAGTTGAAGGTTTCGGGCTCGAGTTGTCGGCATTGCGACCAAGCGCTCGTTCTGGTCGCCAGAAGCTGCCGCGAATAGGGAACCGCGAACAGCGAGCCGAGGACGACCTCGGCCGACCGCAGGTTTTTCGCGTGCTAGGCTGCGCGCCTATGGGCGAAGTCTTAAAGCTCGAGCAAATCCTCGCTCTGCTTCCGCATCGCTATCCGTTCTTATTGATCGACCGCGTGCTCGAGCTCACCGACGATCGCGTCGTCGCGCTCAAGAACGTCTCGATCAACGAGCCATACTTTCAAGGTCACTTCCCGGGCGTGCCGGTGATGCCCGGCGTGCTGCAGATCGAGGCGATGGCGCAAGCCGGCGGCGTGCTCGCATCGCGCGCGGTCGCATTCGATCCGACGACGCACGTGATGCTGTTCATGGCGATCGACGCCGTGAAGTTCCGCAAGGCCGTCGTGCCGGGCGATCAACTGATGATCGAGGTCGTGCCGCTCCGCAAAGGCAAGATCTTCAAGATGAAGGGCGAGATCAAAGTGGGCGCGAACGTGGTGTCGTCGGCGGAGTTTCTCGCCGGCCTCGCCGAGCGGAGCAAGGTCGGCTGATGCGCTGCGCGCGCGCCGGCCGGTTCGCGGCGCTCGCCGTGCTCGCCGCGTGCGGCAACGGCGCGAGCGGCGCGCATCGCAACGGCAGCGCGGCGCCCGTCGAGATCGTCCAGGCGCCGGTGTTCACCGACGCGAGCGTCGCGCCGGGCGCCACGAGCCGCACGCCCGGCGTCGCGCCGCCGACCACCGACGAGGTCGAGCCGAACGACGGCATCGACACGGCGACGCCGCTGCCGCTCGGCGGCACGGTGCGCGGGCGGATCGAGCCCGAGGGCGACGTGGACCATTACCGGATCGACGTCACGACCGCCGGCGCGCTCGCGGTCATGGTGTCCGCGGTCGACGGCGTCGATCTGTCGCTCGAGATCGTCGACAGCAGCGGCGAGATCGTGGCGCGCAGCGATCGCGGCGGCGCGCGCGTCGTCGAGGGCGTGCCGAACCTCGGCGTCGTGCCGGGGCGCTACACGGCGATCGTGCGCGCGAAGAAGGCGCCCGCCCCGAAGGA
>DASXEF010000927.1:0-11785 GCA_036490255.1 Kofleriaceae bacterium | reverse complement strand
CGGCGAGCGGAGCCGGACGCGGCGAGCGGAAGCGGCGAGCGGAGGCGGAGACGGCGAGCGGTGGCGTCTTCGGCGACGAAACTATCGCCGCGGCGATCCTCGATCGTCTCCTTCACCACAGCCACACGCTCGTCATCGAAGGAGAGAGCTATCGACTAAGAGCAAAGAAGCGAGCCGGCCTTCTGGGCCGCGAAACCTGAACATCCGGGCGGACTACTTTTAGTGTCGTAACCGGTCTACTTCCTAGCGTCGCTTGACAGCCGAGCGGCGGCGGAAGCGTCGAGCGGTCGCGGAGGCGGAAGCGGTGGCGTCGGCGGACGCGGCGAATACGTCAGCGCGACACGTTCGCAGATGGCGGAACGGCGGCGGACGCGGCGAATAAGTCAGAGCGTGTGGCAACGTCGAGACACGTTCGCAGATGGTTGCCACCGCGTGCCCGAGGTTCCACGCGCGATCAGGGCATCGCCGATGCACTTCGAGCCAGCATGCCCAACCGTCGAGATCTGTGGCCCATGGTGGCCTTGGTGCTGTTCGTGGTGTCGCTGTACCTGCCGGCGCTCCGGCTCGATCACCATCACGCGGCACCCGGCTGGTTGTGCATCGAGCTCGGTTGGTGGGCGGTGCCGTGGTACGCGAACATCTTGCTCGGGCTCGGCGCGATCACGCTCGCGATCGGCTGGAACGGCGTCGGGCTCACGATCGGCGTGTTCGCGATCTTCGTCGCGCTGACGACGTTCATCTACGCGCGCGTCGACGAGCTGCAAGTCGGGTTCTACGTCTGGCTCGCGAGCCTCGTGGCGTTCGCGATCGGATGTGCACGGCGCTGTGTACGCCGAGCTTCGTCGCCGGCTTACACTAGCGCGCGATGACGAAGACGAAGCTGCGCGTCGCGATGACCGGCAAGGCGAGCGCCGCGAAGGCCGCCGAAGGTGATGCGCCCGTGTTCGCGTACATCGCCGGCTTGCCGCAGCCGCAACGCGCGATCGCCGAGCGCATCGATGCGCTGGCGGCGAAGACGTTGCCGAAGCTCCAACGCGCGGTGAAGTGGGGGATGGCGTACTACGGCGTCGACGGCGGTTGGTGCTTCACGTCGGGAGCCTTCGTCGGCCACGTAAAGCTGATGTTCATCCGCGGCACGGAGCTCGTGCCCGAACCGCCGGTGACGCCGATCGGGATGGGCAAGGCTACGCGCGGTGTCGAGCTGGCATCGATGCGTGATCTCGATGAACGCCGAACGCGCGCGTGGATGAAACAGGCCGCGGCGATTCCGTTCGTCACGGCGGCGAAAAAGAAGCAGCGCACCGCCGCCGAGTAGCGGTCTTCCGTTACCGTCGAGGCGTGACGGATCTCGAAGCAGTGCAGGCAGGGCGCGACGACGCGCTGGCGAATCGCTTCGCGCGGCGGATCGAGCCGACCATGGGGTTCATCGTGTACGGCATCTTGTGGGCGTGGGTTTCCGTCGGGATCGCCTGCGCGACCGGGCTGATCCTCGCGCTGCCGATCGCGTTGCTGATCGATCGCGCATCCATGTTCGTCAACGCGCTCGCGTTCGTCGGGATCGGGATCGGGTTCGTGTTCGCGTGGTGGCTATACGTGCGGTGGGCGAAGCGCAAACGCGCGCGCGCACGTGCGGTGATCCGCGACGGCGTGCTGTGCGAAGCGACCGTCGCGACCGGGCTCGTCGATCGCGTTGCCAGTGTGGCGGCAGGCGCGCACTGGGAGCGCGTCGTGTTCGAGCACGGCGGCAAGACGTATTCGTGCATCGCGCCGTTTGCGAGCCGGCCAGCCGCCGGCGCGACGGCGCACGTGTTGTTCGTACCCGGCGCGAAGTACGCGCTCGCGTTCTCGCCGGCAGGCGTCGCGTACTCGACGAAGCCGAGCGTCAAAACTTGATCGTGCGATAGCCGAACAAGCGAACGCGCTTGGCGTAGAGGTCGAGCAAGAACAGCGCGACCACGCCGATCAGCACGTACGGCCACAGATCCTGCGTATACGGCGTCTCTTCGCCGCCGGCATCCCAGAGCTCCGCCGGCTTTGCCTGATCGTGGCCGCCCGAGACTTGCGCGGCGTGCTGCAGCGGCACTTCGTCGGGCGTCGTGCGCAGGTACTCGAGCGGATACGACAGCGCGACCGATCCCATCGACTCGGCGACGGTCTTGCCGTTGCGTTGGTGCACGGCCTTGAGCAAGTAGCTGCCGTAGTGCTGGATCTTGAAGTCGGCGGTGTAGCGACCGGCGGCGGTTTGCGCCATCGGCAGGCTCTGCGCGACCTTGTTGGTCGCCGGATCGATCACCTGCAGCTCGGTATCGAGCTCGTTGACGAACTTGTCGCCGCTGTCGATCGCGTCGACCGTGACCTCGGCGCGGCCGTCGGCCACTTTCGCGGTGAGATCGTAGCTGTCGTAGACCTTGTGACGCATCGAGCTGCGCACGACCTGCGCCCAGAACTTCGGGTAGCCGGCCCAGCGGATCCAATCGACGCCCCAGCGATTCTTGACGTCGCTCGTCCACGCGACGCTCGTGCCCGCGCCGTAGCGCCAGCGCGCGAGCAGCGGCTCGCCGAGATCCGAGATCAGGATCGTCTCCGCGGTCGGCTTGGGCTTGGTCGACACGTAGCCATGCAGCGGCGGCGCGTTCTCGACGTTCGTGCCTTCGATCGCTTCGACCTTCTTTGCGATGCGCGCGTGGACCAGATCCTCGACGAGCTGCGACTTCTGCGCCTCCTGCGTTTCTTTCATGAAGATGCGCGGCAGGCCGGCGATGTCCTCGACCATGTAGAGCCGGCCTTCGCCGGCTTCGGAGATCATCTGCAGCATGCCGCGATCGGCGCCTTGCACGCCGACGCACGACACCGTGATCCGCGACTGCCGCATCTCGCCGACGAGATCGACGAGGCCGTCGGTCGGCGCTTCACCGTCGGTCATCAAGATGACGTGCTTCACCTTCGCGTTGATGCCCTGCAGGATGTCGAACGCCTCTTTGAGGCCGGGGTAGATGTTCGTGCCGCCGCCCGATTGCAGCCGTGCGATCTCGCGCGAGATCGCGGCGCGATTGCCGGCGCGTTGCGGCCGCACGAGCACCATCGCCTCGGAATCGAACGCGACGACCGAGATGAAGTCGTTCGGCGACAGCACTTCCGTGGTCACGCGCGCCGATTCTTTGGCGGCTTCGAGCTTCGCGCCCTGCATCGAGCCCGAGCGGTCCATCACGAGCACGAGCGCGATGTCGGGCTGCTCGTTCATCTTCTCGGAGTCGAACCGCACCGGCATCATGTTCTCGATCATCGTGCGCTCGTAGCCGCCCGAGCCGAACGAGTCCTCGCCGCCGCTCATGATCAGGCCGCCGCCCATCTGCTTGACGTACGTATCGAGCGCCATCATCTGGCCGGCGCCCATCAAGTGCGCGGGCACGTCGGAGACCATCACGAGGTCGTACTTCTCGAGCTCTTTCGGATTGCTCGGGATGCCGGCCGGACCGCGCACTTCGACGTCGATGTTTTCGGTCTCGAGCGCGCGCTTGAGATACGTCGCGCTGCTCGGCTCGCGCTGCAGGCTGCCCTCGACGTAGAGCACGCTCGGCCGGCCCTTGACCGGCGTGGTCATCACGGCCGCGTTGTTCGCGAGCTCGGTGTCGTGCTCGTACTTCACGAGCTTCAAGTGATAGGTCGTGTAGCCGGCGCGCTTGGCGTCGCTCTTGAACTTGACGAGGTTCTTGCCCTCGCGCAGCTGCACGGTCTTGCTCGGCTCGAGCCCGTTCGGGAACTCGTCTTGCTGCAGCGCGAGCGTGACGGTCTGCGCTTCGGTGGTCCAGATCTCGGCGGTGACGTCGTAGGGCTGACCGACCTTGATGTCGTCGGGCGTCGTCACGCCGACGACGCGCACTTCCGACGTCTTGTCGGCGGCAAACGTCTTCCACGACACTTTGACGCCCAATTCTTTCGCGCGATAGCTCTCGACCGAGACGTCGCCTTGCGTCTGGTTGCCGTCGGAGATGATCGCGATGTGCGGCAGGTAGCCCTGCGGGAACATGCCGTACGCGAGCTGCATCGCGGCCTGGATGTCGGTGCCGGCGCCGCCGTTCGCGTGACGCTCGATCGCGCTCGAGATCGCTTTGCCGTCGGGCTTCTTCACGACGATCGGCTTCTCGGCGAACGCGATGACCTGGAAGCTGCCGTCGGCTTTCGCGGCATCGAGCTCGTCGACGTAGTGCCGCGCGGAATCGAGCTGCTTGTCGGAGATCGAATCCGAGACGTCGACCAGCGCGATCGTCGCGACCTTGCTCGTGGTCGTGACCCGCGATGGCCGCGCGAGCGCGACTGCGATGCCCGCGATCACGAGCGAGCGCAACGTCGCCTGCACGAGCTGCTGCGTCAGCGACAGATCGGTCAGCGACAGCACGCGCAGCGCGAAGAACGCCGGCACGACCGCGATCAAGTGCAACCACTCGGGCGCGAGCAAGTCGATCGGCTTCTGCGTGACGTGCAGCGCGATGCTCGTGCGGCCGTCGATCCAGTTATCGACGAGCAGCCAGATCACGACCGCGGCCGCGATCGCGGCGCCGAGCTTGAGCAGCGGCACCGGCTTCATCAGATCGGAGGTCCAGCGGCTCATACGGTGATCCGCCGGTGATAGGTGATCCACTCGAGCACGATGAAGCCGAGCGCGAGCAGCACGAGGTAGATCCACAGCTTCTGGCTGTGCGTGATCGCGAACGCTTCGGGCTCGGCGAGCTGCTTGCCGCCGAGCGTGAGCTTGCTGCTCGGCGTGATGTTGCTCTCGCTCGGCGATGCGAGGTTCGCCGCGAGCGTGATGCCCGGCAGCGGCTTGCCGTCGCTACCGAGCGGCGTGAGCGAGTAGTAGCCGACGTGCATCGGGTAGAACGTCGCGAGGCCGTCGATCACCGGCGTCTTCGTGGTCGTGCCGTCGGGATCCGAGACGATCGCTTCGGTGGCGCCGACTGCGCCGTCGAGCGGGACGCGCTCGCGCTGGCCGGTCGCGTACGTGGTGAGCAGATCCGCTTGGTCGCCCGCGAACCAATCGAGCGCGTTGACGAGCAGCATCGGGAACGCGACGCGCATCGGCAAGTCGGTCGCGCCGTCGCGGCCCGACGACGGCAGCGAGAACCCGAACGCGACGATCTTGCGCTTGCCGTCGCGCTTCGCGGCGATGATCGAATCGGTCACCGAGTACGCGAGCGTGATCTCGCCCTTCTTGATGTCGGGTGTGAACGCTTCGCTCTTGTCCATGTAGACGTCCGACATCGAGACCCAGCGCATCACGGGATGTTGCTCGTCGAGCTCGGTAATTCGCGGGTTGGTGACGTCGGCGCCGGCGCGCACGGCGATCGGCGAATTCGGTCCGGTCGGATGGAAGAAGATGAGGCTCGCCGGCGGCGGCGGCAGATTGTCGGGCGTGTAGTCGTCGAACACCACCACGTCCATGCCGTCGGCGAGGCTCGGCTTTGCGGCGTACTCGGCGGGCGAGACCTTGAACGGCTCGATGTTGTCGTAGACGAGCAGGGCGCCCTCGAGGAACAGGTTGTCCGAGGTCACCATCAGGACTTTTTGCTTCTTGCGCGACGGCAGCAGCGCGTACACGGAGTCGTCGAGCCCGAACGGATCCGTCGTCGCGGCATCGATCGGCACGATCGTCGCCGACAGCCGGTTGTCCTCGCCGCCTGGAATCTTCGGGTAGATCTGGCGCAGCTTCTGGCCGGGCGCGAGGTCCAGCGTGCGCGTGTCGACCGCGGTCGTGCCGTTGTAGAGCGTCAGCTTGCGATGCGTCGGCTCCTGGCCGAAGTTTTCGATCTCGATGTAGACCTCGTACGCGGCCTTGTTCGCGATGTAGCGCCGCACGTTGAACGCGACGATGCCGACGTTGTCGCTGCGCTTGCCGACGGAGAGAAACCGCACGTCGATGTTGCTGAGATCGATCGTACTAAGCATCGCCTCCGGCGATGCTGCGCGCCCCGCGTTCGCAGGGTTTGCCGCAGGGAGATTCTTGGGATCGGGCTGCCACGTGACCTGGCCGAGCTGCGTCGCCGGGAATGCACCGTCGGAGACGATGACGATCAACGGGTTCGGCCGGTCGCGCAGTGCGTCGGCGGCGGCGCCGAGCGCACGCGGCAGATCCGCCGGGGTATCGGACGCGGCGACGCCGTCGATGATCTTGTCGAGCATCGGCGCGTCGCTGGTGAACCGCGACATCGGCGTGGCCTGACCGTCGACGCGCACGATCATCGCGAGGTCGCCTCCGCCCATGCCGTCGACGAGCCGCTTCGCTTTGGCTTTCGCCGCGTCGATGCGCGTCTGGCCTTTGTCATCACCGTCGGTCGCCTTCATCGACGCCGACGCATCGAGCAGGATGACGACGCTGCGCGCCTTGCGATCGACCGCGCCGAGCGTCGGGTCCAATGCAGCGAACAGCACCAACCCCAGGATCGCGAGCACGAACAGCAGCGAGACGAGCCGCTTGAGCTGCTTCCACAGCGCGTTCGCGTCCTTTTGATCGAGCACGCGCTTCCACAGCTGCGAGAACGGCACCTCGAAGCGGCGGCGCCGCATCTTGATGATGTACGCGCTGACCGCGAGCAACGCCGCGCCGATCGCGAGGTAGCTCCACGTGCCGAGCGCGATCGGGCCGAGCAGGCTCATCGCAAGAACCCGCCCGATCGGAAGATGCGCAGCACGAGCTCGTCGAACGGGATGCTCGTGTGCGTCCGGAAGAACGGCAGCGCGTACTTCGTGCAGTACGCTTCGAGCTCCTTGCAGTACTTCTCGTGCTCGCGCTCGTACGCCTCGAGCAGCGACTTCGAGACCGTGACTTCTTTGGTGTCGCCGGTCTCGCAGTCGACGAGCGTGAGGTCGCCGGCGAGCTTCGGGCTGGCTTCGCGCAGGTCGTAGACCTGGAGCACGAACGGCTCGAACTTGTAGTAGCGCAGCGTGTTGATGCCCTGCTCGAAGCCGGCGGGATCGTAGAAGTCGCTGATCACGACGGCGAGCCCGCGCCGCTTGTTCTGCGTGACGAAGTCCTTCATGCACTCGGCGAGCTCGGTCTTGCCGCCGATCGGGCACTTCTGCAGGAAGTCGAACACGCGAAAGATGCGGTTCTTGCCGCGCGACAGCGGCAGGCGATCGGTGAGGCGATCGCCGAACGGGATGATCGAAACGCGATCGAGGTTCGCGAGCCCGACATACGTCAGCGCCGCGGCGACCTGCATCGCGTAGTGCAGCTTCGGCAGCGGCGTGCCGATCGACATCGAGTCCGAGACGTCGACGAGAATATAGATGTGGAGATCTTCTTCTTCTTCGAACAGCCGCAGCAGCAGCTTGTCGAGCCGGCCGTAGAGGTTCCAGTCGATGTAGCGGAAGTCGTCGCCGCGCGCGTACGTGCGGTGATCCGCGAACTCGATGCCCGAGCCGACCTTGCGCGTGCGTCGCTCGGCGCGCAGGTTTCCGGCGAAGACCTTGCGCGACACCATGTGCAGGTGCTCGAGCGTCTTCAAGAACCGTTCGTCGAAGAGATGGCTGCGATCCGCAGCGCGATTGGCTTTCGACGTGACGAGCTTCGGTGCGGTCGCGACCACTACGTCTCCTTGGTCGCCTTCAAGATCTCGTCGATGATCGCGTCGGTCTTGATGCCTTCGGCCTCGCCTTCGAAGTTCATGATCATGCGGTGGCGCAGCGCGGGCGGCGCGACGTGCTTGATGTCGTCGATCGCGACGGCGTAGCGGCCCTCGAGCAGCGCGCGAATCTTCGCGGCGAGGATCACCGACTGCAGGCCGCGCGGCGACGCGCCGTAGCGCATGAACTGCTTGCTCTTCGGCGTCGCCTCGGGATTCTCCGGGTGCGTCGCGAGCACGACACGCACCGCATAATCTTGAATCTGGCGCGCGAGCGGCACGCGCCGCACGAGCTCGCGCATCTCGAGGATGCGTGCTTTTTCGATCACGACCTGCGGCTTCGGCACGTCGTCGCTCGTCGTGCGGTCGATGATCGTGTGCAGCGAGGCTTTATCCGGATACTCGACGACGAGCTTGAAGAAGAAGCGATCGAGCTGCGCTTCGGGCAGCGGATACGTGCCTTCCATCTCGAGCGGGTTTTGCGTCGCGAGCACGAAGAACGGCTTCTCGAGCTTGTAGGTCTGCTTCGCGACCGTGACGGAGCCCTCGCTCATCGCCTCGAGCAGCGCCGACTGGGTCTTCGGCGTCGCGCGGTTGATCTCGTCGGCGAGCACGATGTTCGCGAAGATCGGGCCCTTCTGGAACTCGAAGCGTTTGCCGCCCTGATCCTCGACGATGACGTTGGTGCCGACGATATCGGCCGGCATCAGATCGGGCGTGAACTGGATGCGCGAGAACGCCGCATGGATCGTCTCGGCGAGCGTGCGCACGAGCATCGTCTTGCCCAAGCCGGGCACGCCTTCGAGCAGCGCGTGACCACCGCCGAGCAGGCACATCAGCACGCCCTCGACGATCTCTTCCTGGCCGACGATCATCGTGCCGATCTCGGTGCGGAGGCGGCGCAGGTCGGTGGTGAAGTCGGAGACGCTCGCTTCGACGTTCGCGGGTGCAGCTGCTGTGGTGCTCATGGGTTGGCTTTCGAATCCGGCGTCACGTCGACGATGTTCGGGTGGATCTTCGCGAAGTAGCGTTTGACGTAGTACTTGTAGCTCGACGGCAGCTTCTCGTTGCGCATCACCTCTTCGACGACCTTTTGATAGTCGGCGTAGACCTTCTTGTAGCCGGTGCTCGCGAAGCCTTTTTGCGCCGCCGCCAAGATCGTCTCGCGCACGGAGCCGCCGGTGCTCGACTGCTGGCCCTGGAGATCTTGGTCCTTGTCGTTGCCGGTCTTTTGCGTCGGATCGCCCGTGAGGTTGTCGTCGTGGCCGGTGCCCCAATCGTCGCCGCCGTTGCCGCTGCCGTTGCCGTGCTGACCGTTCTGGCCTTGTTGACCCTGGCCTTGGCCCTGACCTTGACCTTGCTGGCCCGGTTTCCAACCCTGACCTTGGCCTTTGCCGCCGTTCGCGCGCTGCGCGAAGTCTTGGTTCTTGCCCTGACGATTGAACGGATCGTCGGGACCTTTATTTCCCTTTTGCTTCGCGCGCCGCATCGCCTCGCGCAGATCGTCCATCTGCGACGACATCTTCTTCTGCGCGGCTTGCTTGCGCTTGTCGTGATCGACCTTGCCGGTCTCGCGCGCGGCATCGTGCAGCTTCTGCGACGCCTGCTTCTCGTTTTGCTCGTTCTGTTCCTGTGAGTCTTTGTCCTGCTGCTGGCCGTCCTTCTGCGGTTTCTGCTCGAGGTTCTCGGCCGCTTTCTCCATGTCTTTTTGCAGCCGCTGCAGCGCGCGGCGCTGCTCCGACTGCTGCTTCTGTTCTTGCTCGCGCTGCAGCTTCTGCAGCTCGCGCTGTTTCTCGTCGAGCCGCGGCTGCAGCTGCTGCTTCTCTTGCTCGGTCTTCGCGTTCTTCTGCTGCTCCTGGAGCTTCTCGATCTCTTTCTGGAGCTGCTGCTGCTTGTCCTGCTGCTGCTTGTCGTCTTTCTGATCCTGCTTCTCCATCTGCTTGGAGACCTGATCGAGCTGCTTCGCGAGCTCGTCTTTCTGCTTTTGATCGAGCTCTTTCTTGTCGAGCTTGTCGGCGAGCTTCTCGAGCTCTTGCTGCGCCTTCTCGAGATCCTGCTTTTGCAGCGCGTCGCCGAGCGGCTTGGTCAGCGGATCTTTAGAGAGCTCCTTGCCCATGTCGTCGAGCTTCTTGTCGACCTGGTCCTGGTTCGGCTCGGCGTTCTTCGCGAGCGCGTCTTCGGCCTTCGCGAGCGCATCTAACAGCTGCTCTTTCGTGATCTCGCCGTTCTCGGCCTTCTTGAGCAGCTCTTCGATCTTCTTCGCGAACTCGTCGAGGTCCGGCACCTTGTCGCGCTTCGCGGTATCGCGCAGCTGCGCGAGCAAGTCTTCGACGTAGCGGCGCTCGTCGGGATCGAGCACGACCGAATCGGCTTTGTGGTAGCGCGGATCTTTGCGATCGACGACGACGATCTCGACGCTGCCGATGTGACCGACCGAATCGCCGACGATCAGCGCTTGCTTGCCGAGCACGGCGTCCTCGGGAATCACCACGTCGATCGACGTCGCGACCCAATCGAGCACCACGACCGGACGCGTCGCGCCCGGCATGCCGAGCTCGACGTGCGCGCCCGCCGGCGGCAACACGCCGTTCGTCAGGTGCACGCCGCTGATCGCGACGCGACCACCCGGCGGTACGTAGTGCGGTTCGGCGCCGTACAACATCGGTACGTAATCGCGCGAGCCGAGCGCCAGGCCCGACACCAACGCGGCGACCGCCAAGAAGCCGAGCGCGGGCCACAGATCGCGCGGCCGTGCGAACGGCGTCGCGGCGCGCAGGTTCGCGCGCGGCACGGCGCGAATGCCGTCTTTGATCGCCGCGCGCATCATGTCTTCCGTCACGCCGTCGCCGTCGGCCTGCTTGCCGACGTCGCGCGAGAACGCGATCGCGGTCGACAGCCGATCGGCGAGGTTGGACGCGCGATCGATGCGCCGTGCGACGCGCTCGTTGTCGAGTCGCTTGGTCGCGCCGAGCACGGCACCGATCACGACGATCGCGCCCGAGCCGACGAGCATCGCGATGCCGGCATCCGGCACGACGACGCCGATGCGGACCAAAAAGACCGAGATCGCGGCACACGCAGCGGCCAGCACGGTCGCGGTCGTCGCGCCTTCGAGCGCGGCCTGCAGCCGGATCCGAACCCGGGCTCGACGAATCAACCCATGGATCGCCGAGGTATCAGAGAGTTGGGCCATTGCTCCGCCGACTTTCCAACGACTAACGATAGCAT
Source organism: Kofleriaceae bacterium (assembly GCA_036490255.1). GTDB lineage: Bacteria > Myxococcota_A > Polyangia > Haliangiales > Haliangiaceae > JABFXX01. Next base: position 938 of record DASXEF010000927.1, on the reverse strand, counting down.
CAACATTCCACGCGCCAGTCCGTACCAAGATCTAAGGCAGTGACAACGTTGCCGGTCCGCTGGTTGCCCCGACATGTAGTTGGCAACCCCGCGTCCGAGCTCGGATCGTAGCGTCGAACGGTCGAAATGCGAGCGCCGTGTTGTGATCGCGCTTCACGCGAGAACCTCGCGCCGCGCGGGCTCGGTTACAGCGTGAACCCGACGAGCGAGAACTTGTTCGACGTCTGATCGATCACTTCGAACGACTCTTTCGCGCGCTGTGTGGGCAGCACGTTCTTCACGCTGGTCGCGCGGCCGGCTTCGGTGATGATGAAGTACTTGCGGCCGAGCGGCGCGCGGCTGCGATCGTTCAAGTACTTCATGAAATCGGCGTTGTCGGGGTTCTCGAACCCGGTCTTCTCTTCGGGCGCCCAGCCGTAGATCTCGTCGCCCGACCAGAAATTCTCGCCGCGCCAGTACAGCTGCCACGCGAGCAGGCGATCGGCATCGACGAAGTGGATCGGCGGCCGGCCGCGCAACGGCGTTTGCTTGTCGGGCTTCATCGCCTTGGCTTCTGCGACGAACGCCTGTTCTTTGCCGCGCTCGCCTTCGGCCAGCGTCACGGTGACGTCGTGATCGCCGATCTGCGTCGCGGTGCCGACGAGCTCGATCGTGCGATCGATCTTCTCGGTCGCTCCATTCGCGAGCTCGAGCGTGATCGTCATCGGCTGGCCGACTTGCAGCGCGTCGGGCACGAACGTCTCGAAGTGGAACGTCGTCGGCGCGTCGCCGAGGTCGTCGACGAGCTCGCCGGGGCCGAAGTAGATCCGCTTCTCGCCGTAGATGTCGCGCAGCTGGTAGTAGCTGCGCATCGCTTCGCGCATGCCCCAGTGCGTGCCGGCGATCGGCATGTAGATCTGGAGCGCCCAGATGCCGATCGCGAGCCCGACGCCGCAGAT
>DASXEF010000923.1:0-2861 GCA_036490255.1 Kofleriaceae bacterium | reverse complement strand
CAACGGCGCCGACGAGGATCGACGTGACCGGCGTCCCCTTCGCGTTCGTCTTCGCGAGCGCGCGCGGCATCTCGCGCTCCTCGCCGAGCGCGTACGACAGGCGCGCGGCCGCGCCGAGATAGACGACGCCGGTGCCCGCCGGCGAGATGATCGCGTCGACGAGCAAGCCCTTCGCGAGCCACGTCGCGCCGAGCGCGAGCGCGAGCGTGTACCAGGCGCCGTAGCTCGACGGGCCGGTGCCGAGCGGGATCGACCAACCCTTCGTCAGGTTCGCCGGATCGAGCGCGCCGATCATCACGACCTGCAGCAGCGTGTAGAGCACCGCGCCGATCATCATCGCCATCACCACCGCGCGCGATAGGTCGCGTTTCGGATCGCGCGCCTCGCCCGCGAGCTGAACCGCCTGCTCGAAGCCTTGCAAGCCGAACACGACGCCGCCGGTCAGCGCTGCGAACACGCCGTGCCAGCCGAACGGCATGAACCCGCCGCCGGCGTGGAAGTTCGACGGCTCGAAGTGGATGCTCGCGATCACCACGATCGTCAGCATCGGCACCGCCGCTTTCCACACCACGACGAGCGTATTGCTCTCCGACATGAACTTGGCGCCGGCGAGGTTGATCAGCGTGAAGAAGACCATCATGCCGATCGCGACGACGACGCCGGTGCTGTTGAGCAGCGCGTCGCTGCCCATGCCCGTCATCATGTTGAAGTGATGGCTCACCCAATCGACGCTGTTGATGTACTTGATCGCGGCGAGCACCTCGATCGGCGCGATGAACACCGCCTGCAGCCACGACGCCCAGCCGGCCGTGAAGCCGGCGACCTTGCCGTGCGAGTAATACGAGAACCGCGCGCTGCCGCCGGCGACCGGATACGTCGCGCCGAGCTCGGCGTAGACCAGCGCGAGCACGGCGAGCATCGCGGCGGCGAGCATCCACGACAGCACCGATGCCGGGCCGGCGACGCTCGCCGCGTTGAGCGCGCCGAGCAGCCAACCCGAGCCGATGATCGAGCCCAGCGAGACGAACATCAGGCCCCAAAAGCCGACGGATCTCGGCAGCCGGTTCGTCATCGTTGGGGCACAGTACCAGCTTCAGGGCTGCAATCGATTTGGTAGCAGCGATTCGGGATCCGGCGCGTCGCCGCACCGGATCGACCAGATCCGGCTCTCGTTCTTGATCGCGGCGAAGCCGGTCAGCGCGCCGTCGGGCGACACGCAGACCGCATACGCCTTCGGTGCACCGCCGTAGCCGAACGGCCACCACGCGGCGCACCAATCGCGATCGTGCGCGATCGTGAAGTGCTGGATTCCGGAATAGCGCTGCGGGTCGTCGTCTTGTTCCCAGTGCGAGATCGCCGGCGGGATCGCGAGCCACGGCGGCTGCTTCGGATCGATCTTCGCGCCGGGCTTCGCGCGCCAGATGCCGTGGCTGTTGCCGACGAGCACCGCCGATTCGAACGCTGGCGCGAGCTCGTCGTACACGCCGCCGGTGCACGCGAGCCGGCTCGAGTGCGGTCCGAGCCTCGTGATCGTGCACGTGACCTCGTCGACTCCGCGGGCCTCGCCGGTACACGCGAGCTGCTTCGTCTGCGCGTGAAACAGGCCGTCGAACGGCGCAGCGCTCGCGGTCGTAGTCGCGAGCGCGATGGCGATGACGGCTTTCACGCCGCGATGATTACGCGAGTCCGAAGTAACGCAAGCGCGCGTAGAGCAGGGCGCGACGAATTCCGAGCAGCCGCGCGGCTTCGGCGCGATTGCCTTTCGCGCGCGCGAGCGCTTCTTCGATCATCGAGCGCTCGAGTCGATCGAGCGCGGCTTTGAGATCCAAGTCGCGCGGCGGCGCGGTGTGCACCGGCTCGATCGGCGCGGCGCGCAACGCGAAGTCTTCCGGCGACAGCACCTCGGCCGCCGACATCACGCACGCGTGCTGGATCACGTGGCGCAGCTCGCGCACGTTGCCGGGCCAGTGATACTCGACGAGCCGATCGAGCGCGGCTTCCGAGATCGCGCGGCGCGGCGGCGCGGCCATCGCCAGAAACGCCTGGACGAGCGCGGGAATGTCCTGGCGGCGCTCGCGCAGCGGCGGCACGTCGATGCGCAGCACGCCGAGGCGATAGTAGAGATCCTCGCGCATCGTCGAGGTCGGCCGCGACGTCGCCGACACGATGCGCGCGTGCGTCTCGAGCTGCTCGCTGCCGCCGACCCGCTCGAAGCGGCGATCTTCGAGCACGCGCAACAGCTTCGTCTGCAGCACGGGATCGAGATCGGCGATCTCGTCGAGGAACAGCGTGCCGTCGGCGGCGAGCTCGAAGCGGCCTTCGCGCCGCGCCGCGGCGCCGGTGAATGCGCCGCGCTCGTGGCCGAACAACTCCGATTCGAGCAACGCGGGCGGCAACGCGGCGAGGTTCACGGCGACGAACGGTTTGCCGCGGCGATCGCCGTGCTCGTGGATCGCGTGCGCGACGAGCTCTTTGCCGACGCCGGTCTCGCCGGTGACGAGCACCGGCACGTCGCTCGCCGCGGCGCGGCCGATCGACTTCCAGACGTCGAGCATCTTCGGGCTCGAGCCGATCATGCCGCGCACTTCCGGATCCGGGCCACGTGCAGCCGGCGTCTCGACCGCGCGCGCGATCGTCGCGAGCAGCGCATCGAGGTCGAACGGCTTGGTGACGTACTCGAACGCGCCGAGTCGCATCGCGCGGATCGCGCGCTCGCTATCGCCGAACGCGGTCGCGACGATCACCGGCAGCGTGTTCTTCGCGCGGCGTAGCTCGTCGAGCAGATCGAGGCCGTCGCCGTCGCGCAGCCGGATGTCGAGCAAGATCGCGTCGATCTTGCGAGCGGCGAGCTGCGCGCGCGC
>DASXEF010000921.1:0-3594 GCA_036490255.1 Kofleriaceae bacterium | reverse complement strand
CGGCGAGCGGCAAAGACAAGCTGCGCAAGATCAAGTCGATCGTCGACGCGTCGAGCCAGTGGTACACGAAGGCCGTCGCCGCGCTGAACGGCGCCGGTTAGCGCTCAGCCGAGCAGCTTGCCGATCACGCGCTCGAGCTTTTCGAACTCGAACGGTTTATCGACATGCGCGTCGGCGCCGTAGATCGGCGCGGTGATCTCGTTGGTCTTCTCGCCGATCGCGGTGACCATCACGATCTTCGTGTTCGCGGTCTCGGGATCTTGCTTGAGGGCACGTGCGACCTCCCAGCCCGACTTGCCCGGCATCATCACGTCGAGCAGCACGAGGTCGGGACGGTCGCGTTTGGCGATGTCGATCGCGCTCGTGCCATCGGCCGCCGTCGAGACTTTGTAACCGCGTTTGGTGAGACGCGTCGCCAGCAACGCGACGATCTCGGGGTCGTCGTCCACCACGAGGATCGAGCGGGTCGTCATGAATCCGAGCGTACGTGTCGCGACTCACGGCGGTCAAGACGCGTATGTTCCCGGCTCGGATGTCGAAGCGCACCTGGCTCTGGATCGCGATCGCGGTCGTGATCGCCATCGGCGCGTTTTCGATGGTCGGCGACGTGCGCCATGTCGGCGATTCACTCGCCGATTTCCACTGGTGGGCGTTCGGCGCCGCGCTCGCGCTCGCGCTCGCGAACTACGGCCTGCGCTTCGTGCGCTGGCAGTTCTATTTGCGCCGCCAGGACGTCCACGTGCCGGTCGCGTCGAGCCTCGTCGTGTTCGGCGCCGGCCTGTCGCTGTCGATCACGCCGGCCAAGCTCGGCGAGTTGCTCAAGAGCTACCTGTTGCGCGAGATGCACGGCGTGCCCGCGCCGCGGACCGCGCCGATCGTCGTCGCCGAGCGCGTGACTGATCTCGTCGCGTTGCTCGTGCTCGCGCTGATCGGCGTCGCGATCTACGGCGTCGCCTCGGTCCTCGTCGGCGTCGCCGCCGCGCTGATCGCGTTCGGCTTGTTGCTCGTCGCATGGCCGCGACCGACCCGCGCGCTGATCGATTTTGCGACGACGACGCCGAAGCTTCGCCGGCTTCGCGAGCCGCTCCACGAGACGCTGACGAACCTGGCGCAGCTGTGCAAACCCGCGCCGCTCGTCGTCGCGACGTTGATCGCGGTGCCGTCGTGGGCGTGCGAGTGCGTCGGCTTCGCGCTGATCTGCAACGCGTTCCCGGGCGCGCACGTCTCGCTCGGGCTCGCGTTCGTGATCTACGCGGGCACGACGATCGCGGGCGCGCTGTCGTTCCTGCCCGGTGGGCTAGGTGTGACCGAAGGCGCGATGACGCTCGCGCTGGTGAGCGGCGCCGCGCATCTGGCCAAGTCCGACGCTGTCACCGCGACGCTGCTGACGCGGCTCGCGACCTTGTGGTTCGCGGTCGCGCTCGGCGTGGTGTTCCTGGCGCTCGCGCGTGCCCGCATCGCCCGGCGCGCGCTATAACGAGAACATGTCGGTAGGCGTCGACTTCGACTTCGCGCGATGGCTGGCGGCGCGGCGCGGCCAGATGGAACAGAGCGCGCGTGAAGGCGCGGTCTACGCGTTCGACGGCGAGCGCAAGTTTCGCCGCACGCTCGCGATGGCCCGGCCCGTGACGATGGCACTCGAAGCGACGACTCGGTTGTGGCGCGATGTCGCGCGCACCGAGCTGCTCGGCACCGCGGTCAAAGTCACCGACCAGCAATATCCGCGCGTGTTCGAAGCGGCAAAGCGCGCCGGCGCCGCGTTGAACGTCCGCGTGCCCGTAATCTTCGCCGCGCCCAGCGAATCGATCAAGATCAAGGTGCTCGGCACCGACGACTCGCCGCACCTGATCGTCAACATGGCGCTCGCCGAGAAGCTCGAAGACTACGAGCTCGTCGCGGCGATCGGCCACGAGCTCGCGCACATTCAAAACAACCACATCTTGTTCGTCACCGCGCTGCACTACCTCAACAACTCGGCCGCGTTCTTCGTGCGCTGGGTCGTGCAGCCGGCGATCATCACGCTGCAGGCGTGGTCGCGACGCGCCGAGGTCACGTGCGATCGCGGCGCGCTGCTCGCCGTGCGCGATCTCGACAAGACGTTGCAGGCGATGGTCAAGCTCGAGCTCGGCGTCGCCAACGCCGAAGAATATCTGCGCGGCCTGCCCGATGTGAAGAAGGGCATCGGCCGCTACGCCGAGCTATTTCGCTCGAACCCGTACGTGCCCAAGCGCGTGCAGGCGTTGCGGCTGTTCGCCGACTCGGCGCTGTACGCGCAGGTCACAGGGCAAGATCCGACAGGTAAGCCCAGCCTGCCGGATATCGACAAACAAGTCGGCGGTTTGATCTCGGTGCTCTGATGATTCTCCTCGACCATCACAAACAAGCGAAGCGCGAGATCGTCGCGCGGTTCTCGCAGCTCGCCGAGGTCGCCGAAGCCGTCGGCATGGTGACGCTCGCCCGCGATATCCGCACGACTCGCATCCCGAAGCTCGAAGCCGAGCGGTTTCACCTCGTCATCCTCGGCGAGTTCAACCACGGCAAGTCGACGTTCGTGAACGCGCTGCTCGGCCAGGACGTCCTGCCGACGGGCATCACGCCGACGACCGCATCGATCAATCACGTCGTCCACGCGCAAAATCCGACCGCGCGCGTCGTGTTGAGCTCGGGCGAGAGCAAGTATCTCGAGCCGACGCAGCTCAAGGAATGGGTCACCGTCGCCGGCGGTCACGCGAGCGAGGTCGCGTTCGTCGAGCTCGGCTATCCGAGCGAGCTGCTCGTCAACAACGTCGTGCTCGTCGACACGCCGGGCGTCAACGACCTCAACGAGCAGCGCGCCGAAGTCACGTACGGCTACGTGCCGCGCGCCGATGCGGTCGTGTTCTTGCTCGATGCCGGCCAGGCGCTCAAAGACAGCGAGCGCGAGTTCCTGCGCTCGCGCGTGCTCGAATCGGCGCGCGATCGATTGATCTTCGTGCTCGGCAAGATGGATCTGCTCAACGCCGACGAGCGCGTCGCCGTCGTCGACTAGGTCCGGCTGGGCCTCGCGCAGATCACGCCCGACCCCGTCGTGTTCCCGCTGTCCGCGAAGGACTGGGCGAAGTCCGGCGATCCGGCGAGCGGGATGCCGCAGCTGCTCGCGTACCTCGAGCGGTTTCTCGCGCGCGACCGCGCACAGGTGATCCTCGATAACGCCGCCGCCGATGCCGCGCGCACCGCCGCGTATCTCGAATCGAACCTCGGCGTCCGTCTGTATTCGTACGATCTCGATATCAACCAGCTCGAAGAGCGCATCACCGCCGTGCGCGAACAGCTCGACTCGAGCAAGCGCAAGCTCGACGAGCTGCACGTTCGCATCGAAGCCGATGCGAGCTCGATCAAGAACCAGATCGGGCTCGACCTCGAGGCGTTCGCGAAGACATTCGTGCAGGCGCTGCCGGTGCAGATCGACGGCAACGACGCCGACGACATCAAGAAATACCTGCCCGCGTTCATCGAGGACAAGTTCAAGGAGTGGGCCGAGGTCGAAGGCGCCAAGCTCGCCGCCATGCTCGAGCACCTCGCCGAAGAGGTCATCTCGATCACGAACGAGAACGT
>DASXEF010000887.1:0-3395 GCA_036490255.1 Kofleriaceae bacterium | reverse complement strand
GAGCCCGGGCGCGTTCGTGACCGCGATGCCATCGATCTCGTCGAACGTGGTGCCCGCGCGATCGAGTGCCGCCTGTACGACCGGCACCACGTTCAAGATGTGCGCGCGCGACGCGAGCTCGGGCACGACGCCACCGTAGCGCTCGTGCACTTCGTGCTGCGAAGCGACCACGTCGGCGCGCACGATCCGACCGTCGTCGACGATCGCCGCCGCGGTCTCGTCGCACGAGCTCTCGATGCCGAGCACGCGAAAGGTCATTGCGGCGGCTCGAGCATCTGCCGCACCGAGGCCGCATCGCGCCCGTTCGGATCGAGCTCGAGATATTTCTCGAGCGCCGGGCGCGCTTCGTCGATGCGGCGTGCCGACCACAAGATCATGCCGCGTTCGAGCCACGCCGGCGCGTACGTCTGCACGATCGCCATCGCGTTGTCGACGGCGGCGAGCGCGTCGTCGATCCGATCGAGCCGGCGCAACGCGCGCGCCTGCTCGAGATACGTGCGCGCCGTCTTGCGCAGCTTCAGCGACTGCTCCGCGAGATCGAGCGCCTTGTTCGGATCATTCTCGTCGAGTGCCGCGTGTGCGGCCTCCTGCAGCAGCCGCGCTTGCTTCAGCAGATCGACCTCGGCGCTGCCGGCATTCGCCGGGACGACCGCGGCATCGCGTCCGGCCGGCGCATCGACCGCAACGGTCGCGACCGGCGCATCGAGCACGAGCCGCTGCGGCACGTTCACGCCGGCATCGACGGTCATCACGACAGGTTCGACGACGCCGGCGTCCTCGACGACGACGCTACGCACCGGCTTCTTGCGCAAGAACACGAACACGGACATGCCGAGCAGCAGCGAGCCGAGCGCGACGAGCGCCATCACGAGCGGTCCCGGGCTCGTCGATCGACGGCGCACGCCACCACCGTCCCGCGGGAGCACGCGCGGCGGCGGCAACTCGGCCGCGTCGTTGTCGTTGTCGTCCTCGGCCTCGTCCGGTGGCTCGACGGCCGCGTGCTCGCGCGTCGTCCGGCGCGGCATGATCGTGATGAGCTCGCGCTGCGTGTCGCCCGGTGCGCCGCTCGCGCTCCCGTGCGGCGGCATGAGCTCGCCCGATGCTTCGGCCCGATCGTGGCCGTGCGAGCCGATCATCTTGAGCCCGCCCGGACTCGGCGTCGAAACCTCGCCGCGCATGATGATCCGATTCGACGGCCGCCCCGGCTCGGTTCGCTCTTCGGGCGGCACGAAGTCCGCTTCGGATTCTTCCGGGATCGCCGTCGGCACGCCCGCATCCTCGGGGATCGCCAGATCGTCGTCGGACTCCAGTGCGTCTTCGGGCGGTTCGACCGCGGCCATCTCGGCCGTCGCGATCGCGCGCTCGATCGCACCGCCGGAATGCGACCCGTTCGCGCCTGCGCGCTCGATGCCACGCTCGACGATGCCGCGCGCGTTCTGGATGCGCGGATCGGTATCGCGAGCCGGAGCGAGCTGTACGCGCGCGATCGGCGCCGGATCTTTCGCGGGATCGAGATCGCTCTCGAACAACGAGGGATCGATCGCCTGCGCGGCAGCGACCGCCTCGTCGATCAACCGCAGGCTCGATGGCCGATAGCCACCCATCAACGGGCCCGGCGATTCGTCGAGATCGCCGAACGGATCGACGCTGCCGTCGGTGATCACGTCGGCTTCTTCGACCGGCGCTGCTTCGGCGATACTGCTCGCTGACGGCGGTGCGATCACGGCATCGTCCTCGCGATCGAGGATCGGACCGGACGCGACCTCTTCGATCGGCGTCGGCGCCGACTCGAGCACGACCAACGGCATCGGCTTGCCGGTGTCGCGCTTCGGCCGCTCGTTCGGATCGAGATCGGCGAGCAGCCCCTCGAAATACAGCTTCGAGATCGCCTGCAGGCACTCGAGATCGCCGAAGTCGGAGGCATCGATCACTTCGAGCAGCGAGCGTTTGCCGTCGACCAAGCGCAAGATCGGATTGTTGTCGTCGGGAACTTCACCTAGCCGACCGGCGAGCTCGGCCGCGTCGATCTCGAAGCGATGCGAAAGCGGGGGCAACTGCTCGAGCAACCGCGACCACTCGTCGAGCCGGCGCATGCCTTCCATCAACAAGCCTTGCGAGCTCGTCGTGATCACCTCGCGCCGACGCACGGTCCGGAACACGACCTCGAACTCGCCCTCGCTCCACGTCAGCAAGCGGTACACGGCGTCTTCGCCTTGCAGCGTGCCGGCCTCCGCATCGATCACTTTGCCGTCGCGAAAATAGATCGCAGCGGTGCGATGACGATCGGCGACGAACTGGATCACGCCAGACTTGCGGCTGACCTCGATCGTCTGGATCACGTCGATCACCGGCATGTCGACGACGCGTCCCGCGAACCGCACGCCGTCTTTGCGCTCGTCGAAGTGCGCGCGCTGCCGCTTCTGCAGCAGGATGTTGATCCGCGTAACGATCTCTTTGATGTAGATCGGCTTCGTCAGGTAGTCGTCGACGCCGAGCTCGAGCCCGCGAATCTTGTGCTCGATCGCAGTCTCGGCCGTGAGAAACACGAACGGAATCTCGGCCCACGTCGCGGAGCCGCGAACCCGGCGGCGCAGCTCGAAGCCGTCGAGGTCGGATGGGAACTTGGTCTCCGAGATGATCAGATCGGGCGCATCCAGATCGAGCTTCTCGAGCGCGTCCGCGACCGACGACGCCGGCGTGACGGTAAACCCGGCCTTGCGCAGCGACACCTCGAGCACTCGCAGGCTGCGAGTATCCCCATCGACCAAGAGCAAACTTTGCTTCGACACGAACGGCCGACCGCAGACAGCCGGCGGTTGAATCGTAACCAACTACACGAACCCTCGCCACCAGCGTACGGTGTGGTCGTGGTCTGCGTATGACCTCGTCGAGCCCGGATTCGCTCGAAGTCGAGCTGCCGTACGGCCGCACGCCGATTCGGCTCGTCGGCCCGCGTTCACATATTGAAGTGTTGCGCGCACGACAGCTCGCGACACCACCCCCGCTCGACGGGCTGATCGCCGACGCGCTCGACCAGCCGACGGCGTCCAAAACGTTGAACGAGCTCGTCCAATCAAATGGACGCGTCACCGTGATCGTCAGCGATTCTACGAGAGACGAGCCTCGAGCATCGTTTCTGCACGCAATTCGTCGCCGGCTACCGGCATCGGTTCGACTCACGATCGCTGTCGCGACCGGCACGCATGGCCCTTGCGACGTGGCGAAGCTCGGGTTGGACGACGAGCTGCTCCGTGGCTCGAACCTCGTCATGCACGACGGCCATTCGGACGCTCATCTCGTCGAGCTGGGCACGACGGCGCGCGGCACGCCGGTGCGCATCCATCGCGCGGTGCTCGACGCCGATCTCGTCGTCGCGACCGGCTGTATTCGACCGC
>DASXEF010000870.1:0-3955 GCA_036490255.1 Kofleriaceae bacterium | reverse complement strand
TCGGCAAGTCGATCTGCGTGGCGCTCGGCAAACGCGGCGCCAAAGTCATCGTCAACTATCTCCCCGATGCGAACGGATCGACCCGCGAGCAAGACGCGCGCGCGGTTGCCGCCGAGGTCGAAGCGGCCGGCGGGCAGGGCGCGGTCAGCGGCTTCGACGTGTCGAGCGGCCCCGCGGTCACCGACGCGATCAAGGCGATCGGCAGCGAGCACAAGCAGCTCGACATCCTCGTCAACAACGCGGGTATCGCGATCAACGGCCTGCTGATGCGGTTCACCGACGATCAGTGGCAGAAGACGCTGAACGTGAACCTCAACGGCGCGTTCTTCACGACGCGCGCCGCCGCGACGCTCTTGCTCAAGGCCAAAGACGCCGGCCGCATCATCAACCTGTCGTCGGTCGTCGGCGAGATGGGCAACGGCGGCCAGGCCGCGTACTCGGCGTCGAAGGCCGGCATCATCGGCCTGACGATGTCGACCGCGCGCGAGCTCGCATCGCGCGGCGTGACCTGCAACGCGATCGCGCCGGGCTACATCGACACCGCGATGACCGCCGATCACTTACCCGATGCCGCGCGCGCCAAGCTGATGGAGCAGATCCCGCTCAATCGCATCGGCCACGCCGACGACATTGCCAACGCCGTCGCGTTTCTGGCCGGCCCCGAGGCTAGCTACATCACCGGCCAGGTGCTGCGCGTCAACGGCGGCCTGTTGATGTAGCGACGGATCTGAACTATCAACCTAAGGACGAACATGTCGCCTGACGAAATCGAGAGCAAGGTCAAGGAAATCATCTGCAATCAGCTCGAGGTGTCCCCCGAGCAGTTGCGCCCCGACGCGTCGTTCATCGACGATCTGAAGGCGGACTCGCTCGCGGTCGTCGAGCTCGTGCTCGCGTTCGAGCAGGAGTTCAAGATCACGATCCCCGAGGAAGACACCGAGCAGATCAAGACGGTCAAGGACGCCGTCAACTACATCAAGTCGCACGCGAAATAACTCTCTCCCTGCCGTCGGCAGGGTGGGCGCGCTAGAAAGAGGACCATGCGTCGAGTCGTCATTACCGGTATCGGGCTCGTCACGCCGATCGGCAACGATCTGGAAACCACGTGGTCCTCGCTGCTCGCCGGCAAGAGCGGCGCCGCGCCCACCACCTTGTTCGACACCACCAACTTCGCCACGACGTTCTCGTGCGAGGTCAAAGGTTGGGAACCGAGCAAGTGGTTCGACAAGCGCGAGCTCAAGCACCTCGATCGCTTCCTGCAGTTCGGCGTCGCCGCCGGCATGATGGCGGTCGAAGACGCGGGCCTCGGTACGAAAGTGCCGGCCGGCCAGGAGCATCGCTGGGGCAGCTACATCGGCGCGGGCCTCGGCGGCGTGCAGACGATCGAAGACACGAAGATGTCGGTCAACGCGAAGGGGCCGCGTCACGGCTTCTCCGTGTACTTCGTCACCGACATCATCATCAACGAGCTGCCGGGCATGGTCTCGATCCGCACCGGCGCGACCGGCCCCAACTTCTCGCACGTCTCGGCGTGCAGCTCGGGCGCGCACTCGATCGGCGAAGCGTTCCGCGCGATCCGCCACGGCTACGCCGACGGCATGATCTGCGGCGGCGCCGAAGCGACGATCACGCCGCTCGGCTGCGGCGGGTTCAACGCGATGCGCGCGATGTCGACGCGCAACTCCGACCCGCAGCACGCGAGCCGGCCGTTCGATAAAGACCGCGACGGCTTCGTGATCGGCGAAGGCGCCGGCGTCGTCGTGCTCGAAGAACTCGAGTCGGCGAAGAAGCGCGGCGCGCGGATCTACGCCGAGCTCGTCGGCTACGGCGCGACCGGCGACGCGCATCACGTCGCGGCCCCCGCACCCGACCACCGCGGTGCCCAGGCGTGCTTCAAGGTCGCCCTCGACGACGCGAAGCTGCGTCCCGATCAGATCGCCTACATCAACGCGCACGGCACCTCGACCGATCTCAACGACAAGAACGAGACGATCGCGACGAAGGTGGTGTTCGGCGATCACGCGAAGAAGCTCGCGATGTCGTCGACCAAGTCGATGACGGGCCACACGCTCGGCGCGGCCGGCGGCATCGAAGCCGGCATCACCGCGCTCACGCTCGCACGCGGCGTGCTGCCGCCGACGACGAACTACGAGACGCCCGATCCCGAGTGCGACCTCGACTACGTCCCGAACCATCCGCGCGAGCTCCGCGTCGATCACGCGATGTCGAACAGCTTCGGCTTCGGCGGCACCAACGCGGCGCTCGTGTTGAGCCGCTACAAAGGCGACTGAGCCGTGAAGTGGTTTGCGGGCTCGGATCACGCGGGCCTCGCGTTGAAGTTGGCGCTCGTCGCGAAGCTGCAAGAGCTCGGCGACGAGGTCGTCGATATCGGCACGCACGACGACAAATCGGTCGACTACCCCGACTTCGGAACCGAGGTCGGCACGCGCGTGATGGCCGAGTCCGGCACGCGCGGATTGGTCGTGTGCGGCAGCGGCATCGGCATCTCGATCGCCGCCAACAAGATCCACGGCGTGCGCTGCGCGCTCGTCCACGACAGCTACACGGCGCAGGTTGCTCGGCAGCACAACGACGCGAACATCGTCGCGATGGGCGGCCGCGTCGTCGGGCTCGGCGTCGCCGAAGAAGCGCTCGTCGTGTTTCGCAATACGGCGTTCCTGGGCGATCGCCACGCCCGGCGCGTCGACAAGCTGAACAAGCTCTGATGCGCTGCCCGTTCTGCACCGCCGACGAGAAGGACAAGGTCATCGAGACGCGTGTCTCGAAGGACGGCCGCGAGATCCGTCGCCGCCGCGAGTGCGAGGCGTGCTCGCGCCGATTCACGACCTACGAGCGCATCGAAGAATCGATGCCGCTCGTGATCAAAGCCGATGGTCGCCGCGAGCCGTTCGATCGCAACAAGATCGAGCACGGCATTCACGCCGCGGTCGCGAAGCGGCCGGTGTCGCGCGATCAAGTGTCGGCGCTCGCGCTCGACGTCGAACGCGAGATCGGCGAGCTCAACCTGAGCGAGATCGCAGCGCGTGCCGTCGGCGAGCACGTGTTGCCCAAGCTGCGCGCGCTCGATCAGGTCGCGTACGTGCGGTTCGCGTCGATCTATCGCGATTTCCGCGACCTCGACGAGTTCGCGAAGGAGCTCGAGTCGCTGCGAGAAGAGACGACCGGCGAGGGCGTGCCGATCGCCGATGCGAATGCCGAGACCACCGACGCGCACCCGGCGACGACCAGTGGCGGGTAAACGCGCCAAGGTCGCCGAACGTGCGATCAAGAACGTCGCGAGCCGCGCGAAGGCGCGGATGGAAGAAGCGGCGACGTCGATCGCGGTCGACGACGACGCGTTCATGCGCCGCGCGCTCGCGCTTGCCGAGCAACACCGCGGCCGCACGATGCCGAACCCGATCGTCGGCTGCGTGATCGTCGGCAAGGGCGGCGACGTGCTCGCCGAAGGTGCGCACGAACGCGCCGGCGATCGCCACGCGGAGATCGTCGCGCTCGACACGATCGATGGCAGCGCACCGGGCGCGACGATGTACGTCACGCTCGAGCCGTGCACTCACCACGGCCGCACGCCGCCGTGCGCGCCGCGGGTGATCGCTGCGGGCGTCGCGCGCTTCGTGATCGGCAGCGTCGATCCGGTGCCGAACCACGGCGGCGGCATCGCGCAGCTCGAACGCGCCGGCATCAAGGTCGCGCGCGCGCTGGTCGACGCGTGCGACGAGGCGAACCGGCCGTTCTTGACGCTCGCGCGGCTCGGTCGCCCAGCATTCACGCTGAAGGCCGCGATCACGCTCGACGGCAAGATCGCGACGCGCACCGGCGAGTCGCACTGGATCACCGGCGAAGCGGCGCGCCAAGACGTCCATCACCTGCGCGACACCCACGATGCCGTGATGGTCGGCATCGGCACCGTGCTCGCCGATGATCCGAAGCTCAC
>DASXEF010000854.1:0-1779 GCA_036490255.1 Kofleriaceae bacterium | reverse complement strand
CCAAGAACACCAAGGGCACGACCACCACGCCGGCCAAGGGCTCGGGCGCTGGTTCGGCCGCGAAGTCGGGCAAGTAATTCCGTAGCGCTCTCTCTTAGAGCGCTAGCTTTGCTTAGTTACTGCCACGCATTTTCAGGCGCCTGAGCAGCCACGGGCTTGCCCCGTCTCGCTGCGATGAGAGCTTGAGCAAATGACAGCGCCGACGCGAAACGTCGGCGCTGATCTTTTGCCATCGCGATCGCGAGCACGTCTTCGATCGATCGCGAGATCTTGCCGAGCGCGCTCGGCCTGACCGGCACGCCGTGCACCACCTGGTACACGAGCTCCGCGAGGTCTTTGCCTTTGAACGGCGTGCGGCCGGTCAGGCAGCGATACGCGATCGCACCGAGCGCGTAGACGTCGGCTAGGTGCGTGACATCGCCGCCCGACGCTTGCTCGGGCGCCATGTATTGCGGCGTGCCGACGATGCCCTCGCCGGTCAGCGTGCCCTCGCTATCGAGCACTTTGGATACGCCGAAGTCGAGGATCTTCCACGTGCCGTCGTCTTGCCGCCACAAGTTATGCGGCTTGAGATCGCGATGCACGATGCCTGCGAGTCGCGCGACCTCGAGGCCGCGCGCGACTTGCTCGATCAACACGACGAGCTCGTCGCTCGGCAAGCGGCTCTCGCTGCGCAACCGCGTCGCCAGATCCGAGCCGCCGAGCTTCTCCATCGCGATGTACGGCACCGGCGCGGTCGGTCCCGAAACCGCGAACACGCGCACGATGTGCGGCGATTCGAGCCGTGCGGCGATCTCCATCTCGCGATGAAAGCGCTCGACGATGCCGCTCGATTGCGTCGCGCGCGCGTTGAGCAACTTCACCGCCGCGACCTGGCCGCGATCGCTGAGCGCTTCGTAGACCTCGCCCATCGAGCCGCGGCCGAGCACGAGGCCGAGCTTGAACTCGCCCATGTACTGGCCGGTCCAGCGACCTTCGTTCGCGCGCTTCTGGCGTTGCTCGGCATCGGCCGCTTCGGCCATCGCTTGCTGCTGATCGCCGATCACGCGCATCGCGGCCGCGAGCTCGTTGAGCGCGCGCGCGTTCATGCGCCGCGCCCAGCGGCCGAGGCTATAGCTCGCGATCATGAACCCGATGATCAAGCCTTCGGCGAGCGCGAGCTGGCTCTGCGTCGCGTGCAGCACCGACGGCAAGATGCTGCGATCGGGAATCCAGCCGAACGCGACGGGCACCGCGATCGCGATGTGACCGACGATGCAAACGGCCATCGTCGCGATCGCGGTGGCGTAGACGCGACCGAGCGCGATGAACACGATGCCGAGCACGTCGATCATCACGACCGCCGAGAACGGCCCGAAGTAGTAGATCGCGGGCTGGATCGCGACCGTCGAGATCACCCACAACACGCCCGCGGCGCGCGCGCTGTAGCGATCGGCCCGGCTCGTGATGAACACGAGCCCAACGTTGCACACGCCGAGAATGCCGGCGCCGATCCAGAACAACAACCGCGCGAACGGATCGCCGCCGATCAGCAGCGACATCGCGATCGCCGCGACGGGCGCGAGCACGCCGAACAGGTGAAACGCGTGACTGCGTGCGAGGTCGCTCTTGTCGAGCGCTTCGGCAGCAGTCGGCACCGGCGTGCGCGCCGACGCGGTTCCCCACGCCGATGGTCGCGCGGTGCCTTCGACCGCCGCGATCGCTTTCGGCGCATCGGCCTGCGTGCCGATCTCTTCCGCGGCCGTCGCGTCCTCGTCCACCTGCTTACGATAACGCGAG
>DASXEF010000819.1:0-3724 GCA_036490255.1 Kofleriaceae bacterium | reverse complement strand
CGACCGCGTGGTTGTCGGCGACGCGCAAGCACGCAGCGGGATCGACGGCAGCGGCATGTGGAGCAAAGCCGGCGATCGGATCTTGTCGCTGCGACCGGCCGAGCTCGACATGGAGAGCAAGCTCGACCACAGCGGCGCGCGTGTGGTGCTTTGGGCCGATCGCGACGCGACGAACTTCACACTGAGCAACGAGCCGGCCCAGACGGGATGGACCGTGCACACGTCGGGGAACCACGTCACCGAGCTCGCCCGCGCAGCGACGGTCGATCAGCGCGTTGAAAAAACTGATTGACTCGTCCTGAAAGTGGTCTTACCAATTGGTCAGACCATGGCGACCGCGATTCTCTCTCCCGAACCAACGACGGCGATCGACACCATCTTCGAGAAGCTGCTCTCGTCGATCGTCAGCGGCCAGTACGCGGCCGGCGTGCGCTTACCCGCCGAGCGCGAGCTGTCGCGCCAGCTCGGCGCGTCGCGACCGACACTTCGAGAAGCCCTGCGCCGATTAGACGAGTGGAATCTCGTCGAGCCGCGCCGCGGCTCGGGCATCGTCGTCCGGCCGTATCGCGACTGGTCGATCGAGGTGATCGCCGCGTACCTGCGTTACGGCAAGCCGGCCGAGGGCCAGCCGTCGATCAGCCGCATCCTGCTCGACCTGCTCGCGATCCGGCGCGCGCTCGTGCTCGAGGTGATCCGGCTCACCGCGACGCGGATTCCCAAGGGCGGCACCTATCACGCACGCGCGGCGATGGCCCGCGCATGGTCGCTCCGCGACTCGCCGACGTACGTGCGCGAAGACTTCGAGGTCATGCGCGCGGTCGCCGAAGCCGCGCGGTTCACGCCCGGCTTGTGGCTGCTCAATCGAATGTCGCAACTCTGGCTCGACGCCGCCGACGAGCTGCGCATGGTGCTTCGCCCACCCGACGACTACGTCGCGACGCACTCGAAGTTCTTCGACTTGCTCGAAGTCGGCGACGGCGATGCCGCGGTCGCGCTGATGAGCGCGTATTTGGACCGCCACGACGCGAAGCTGTCGTCGGCGCTGCAGGTGCTCGCGTGACGTACGCGCATTCGCCGACGGCGCGCGCGGTGCTGACCTCGCTCGTGCCGGTGATCTGCCCGCCCGAAGCGCACGCGCTCGCCGACGCGATCGTCGATCACCTGGCGCTGACGTTCGACGCGACGCCGGCGCTGCTCCAGAAGATCCTGCCGGCCGGCTTCGTCGCGTACGACGTCGGCGCGTTGCCGCGGTTTCGCAAGCGCGCGCGGTCGCTGCGCGGCGATGCGGCCGAGCGCTACTTCGCGAGCTGGGAGCACGGCATCACACCGATGCACGTGCAGTTCGCGCGCGCGATCAATCAATTGATGTCGCTCGCCTGCTACGAGCAGCCCGCGATGATGGAGCGCGTCGGCTATCGCGTCGGGCCGTGGATCGAAAAGGTCACGAAGAAGCGGCTCAGCGTGTACGCGGCGGATGTCGCGGCACAGGAGGCGCAGATCCTCGCCGCCGATCCGCTCCGGCCGGTCGCAAAGAAAGAGGTCGCGTAATGGCCGCGTTGCACGAAGCGAACGTTCGCCCGCGCAATGTCTTCACGCGCGCCGACGTCACGCACGATCTGGTGATCGATTGCGACGTCGTCGTGATCGGCTCGGGCGCCGGCGGCGCGCCGATCGCCGCCGAGCTCGCCGAAGCCGGCTTCGACGTCGTCGTGCTCGAAGAAGGCGCGTACTACCAGACGCGCGACTTCACCGCGAACACGTCGCAGATGGTGCGGCAGCTCTATCGCGACGGCGGCGCGACGATCGCGATCGGCAACCCGCCGATCATGTTTCAAGAGGGCCGCGCGGTCGGCGGCTCGACGGTGATCAACGGCGGCATGTCGTGGCGCACGCCCGACGATATCTTGGCGCATTGGCGCGAGCTCAGCGGGATCGAAGACTTCAGCTCGAAGTCGCTCGAGCCGTATTACGAGCGCGTCGAGAAGCGCATCCACGTCGCCCCGATGGACGACGACGCGATCGGCAACGACAACTGGCTGCTCAAGAAAGGCGCCGACGCGAAGGGCTGGAAGATCGTCGGCAACCTGCGCAACCAGGCGCATTGCGTCGGCTCGAACCGCTGCGCGTTCGGCTGCCCGACGGGCGCGAAGCAGAGCGCGCTCGTCAGCTACATCCCGCGCGCGTTGCACTTCGGCGCGCGCGTCTATGCCGACGTGCGCGTCTCGCGCGTCACGTTCCACGGCAAGCGCGCGACCGGCGTGGTCGGCAAGAGCGCCGCCGGGCATCACGTCGTCGTGCGCAGCAAGCTCGTCGTCGCCGCGTGCGGATCGATCCACACGCCGGCGTTGCTCGAGCGCTCGGGCGTCAAATCGCGCTCGGGCGAGCTCGGCGGCAACCTGTCGCTGCATCCCAACGTCAAGGTCGTCGCGATCTTCGACGAGGACGTCACCGGCTGGCAGGGCGCGCACCAGGCGTTCCAGGTCCGCGAGTTCGCCGATCAGAACCTCGGCTGCTTCGCGGCGGTGAACTTGCCGCCGTCGATCGTCGCGATGTCGGTTCCGCATCGCGGCAAGCAACTCGGCGCGTTGATGGACCAGTACGACAAGATGGTCGTCGCCGGCCTGCTCTGCGAGGACACGACGACCGGTCGCGTGCGCACGATCGCCGGACGGCCGCAGGCGTTTTATCAATTGTCGCCGCACGACGCCGCGAACATGCAGCGCGGGCTCGTGCTGCTGTCGGAGCTGTTGTTCGCCGCCGGCGCGAAACGGATCTTGCTGCCGTTCCATCACGTGCAAGAGCTCGCGAGCGCCGACGAAGCGCGCCGCGTGCTCGGCGCGCCGATTCCGCCACACGGCTGGGAAGTCGTGACCGTTCACATGATGGGGACCGCGCGCATGGGTAGCGACCGGCTCGCGTCGGTCACCGATGCGCACGGCTTCGTCCACGACACCGATCGCCTGATGGTCAGCGACGCGTCGCTGTTCCCGTCGCCGTGTCGCGTGAACCCGATGGAAACGATCATGGCGCTCGCGACGCGAGCCGCCGGCCACGTCATCGACAACGCTGGGAGATATTTGCAATGACGACTGCTGCTGCGCCCCGGATCGCTCCGGTCACTCCGTTCAGGCCCGAACCACGCGTGTTGTCGCCGTTTCCGTCGCGGCGCGCGCTCCAGCTCGAGCAAACGCCGATGCACGAGCTCGAGCAGGTGTTCGTCCGCGGCACGACACCCGAGCTGAGCGCGCTCGTCGGCTGGGAGTTCCGCGGCATCAACCATCTCCCGCTCAACGACTACCTGCCGCTCGCGCAGCTCGTCGGGATCAAGAAGTTCGTCAAAGGCTTCTTCACCGGCGAGGACGGTCGCGTGATGGGCTACAACATCCCCGTCGGTCGCAACGTGCTCGACGGCCGCTGGCACTTGAAACCGACCGATCGCGAGCCGAAACGCTTCGGCTTCTATCAAGTCGCGCCGGTCGATCCGACGGTTCGCGACAACACGTATCTCCACGCGGTGCTGCTCGATTACAGCAAGGGCGGAAACGCGAAGCTCGATCCGACTAACGGACTGCGCGACTACGTGGTGCAAGTCGACCCCGACAATCCCGACTTGTTCCTCGGCAAAGCGTTCTACGCGGTCGGGCCGCTGCGAATCCCGACGAACTTCTTCATTCTCGAGCGCCACCGCAGCGGGCTCACGGAGTACGTTCGTCGCTGAGTGGCG
>DASXEF010000746.1:0-14634 GCA_036490255.1 Kofleriaceae bacterium | reverse complement strand
TCTCGGTCCGCTGTTTCCTATTTCACGCTGCGAATGGTTTGGTTCGACGCGCCGCGCTGGCGCAAACGGATTTGGTTCGACGCGTCGCCGCGATCGCGCCGACGTTTTGTCGCAACGTCGCGAGTCGAATAGGGAACGGCGATTATTTTGCGAGCGTGAGGTAAAGCCCGCCTGACAAGCCGAACGCGACGAACCACGACCAGTTGTAGATCGGTCGCATCGGCTCCCAAAACGCACCTAACAACGCGACGCCGAAGCCGATCAACGTGGAGATCACCGCGGCGCCGTGCCAACCACGGGTGTAGCGGTATTTTCCGTCCGTCGTGTACAGCGACACGAGATCGAGCGTTCGCTTGCGCACGATCCAGTAGTCGACGATCAGCACGCCGGCGATCGAGCCGAGCGCCGCGCCGTAGCCGCCGAGCCAGCCGTCGAGATAGCGCGCGGGATTCGCGAGCAGCTGCCACGGCATCACGAGCACGCCGATGATCCCGGTGATGAGCCCGCCGCGCTTGAAGTCGACGTGCTTCGGAAATGCATTCGCGAAGTCGTTCGCCGGCGACACGGTGTTCGCGGCGATGTTGACGGCGAGCGTCGCGACGACGACGGTGAACATCGCGACCGCGACGATCAGCTTGTTGTGAAACATCCCGCCGAGCTCGATCGGATTCCAGATCGACTTGCCGTAGATCAGCGCCGTCGCCGACGTGATCGCGATGCCCATCGCGGCGAACAGCGTCATCGTCGTCGGCAGCGCGACGACCTGACCGATCGCCTGATCTTTTTGCGAGCGACCGAAGCGCGTGAAGTCGGGCATGTTGAGCGACAGCGTCGACCAGAACGCGATCGTCGCGGTGAGCGACGAGATCGTCACGCCCCAGAACGGCTGCGAGCCGGTGTACGACGTGTGCTGCACGATCGGGCCGACGCCGCCGGCCTTGTCGATCGCCCACCACACGAGCAGCGCCGTCATCACGAGCACGTACGGCGCGGCCCAGCGCTCGACGCGGCGGAGCAACTCCATGCCGCGGAAGATCACGAGCACGTTGATTGCCCAGAAGATCGCGAACGCGACCCACTGCGAGTTCTGGAACGGCAGTAGCTCGCCGTTGTTGGCCTGGTTCCATGCCGGATACGAGGCGCCGAGCAGATCGGCCCAACCCGGCCACAGCGACGTGAAGAACGTCTGCAGCGCGGCGCCGCCGATCCACGCGTTGATGCCGAACCAGCCGCACGCGACGAGCGCGCGCATGAGCGCCGGCAAGTTCGAGCCTTTCGTGCCGAACGCCGCCCGCGCGAACACCGGGAACGGGATGCCGTACTTCGTGCCGGGATGCGAGTTGAGCAAGATCGGCGCGAGCACGATCAGGTTGCCGACCGCGATGATAACGAGCGCTTGCCACCACGCGAGGCCTCGACCGATCATCGTCGATGCGAGCGTGTACGTCGGGATGCAGTGGGCCATCGAGATCCACAGCGCCGAGTAGTCCCACGTGTTCCACGTCCGCTTCGCGACGGGAACCGGCGCCAGATCGTCGTTGTAGAGCGGCGATGCGCGCAACGCGTCCGGATCGCTCAACTCGACGCGGCCGTCGGCGTGCTGTTTCTCGTCGTTGCTCACGACGCGAACGTAGCCAATTTTCGGTATCCTCGGGCAGTGACGACGCGGTCATCGGTCAAGGGCAGCGAGCTAGTCACCGCGACCGCGCGAATCGCCGACGAGGTCGCCGCGAAGCACGCGAGCGACGTCGACGCGAAGAGTCGGTTCCCGCACGAGACGTTCGCGGCATTGCGCGATGCCAAGCTGCTGTCGGCGGCGGTGCCGACGTCGCACGGCGGTCACGGCGCGTCGATGCTCGAGCTCGGCCATCAGTGCGCCGCGCTCGCGCACGGCTGCGGCAGCTCCGCGATGGTGCTGGCGATGCACCACATCCAGGTCGGCTGCATCGCGCGTCACGGCGCGGGCACGCCGTACTTCGACGCCTATCTCCGCGACAAGCTCGTCGGCGAGCAGCTGCTGATCGCATCGATCACGTCGGAGAACGGCACGTTCGGCGATACGCGCAGCTCGGTGTGTGCTGTCGAAGTTGTCGACGGCGATCGCATGAAGCTGGTCAAAGACGCGACGACCGTGTCGTACGGCGCGCATGCCGATGCGCAGCTCGTCACGTGCCGGCGCGCCGCCGATGCCGCGGCGAGCGACCAAGTGCTCGTGCTGTTCGAGCGCGGCCAGTACACGCTCGACCAGACCGGCACGTGGGACACGCTGGGCATGCGCGGCACGTGCAGCCCCGGCGCGAAGTTTTCGGGCGCAGGCGCCGCCGCGCAGATCGTGCCCGGCAGCTTTGCGGATTCGTCGGCGCAGACGATGGTGCCGTACTCGCACGTGCTGTGGGCGTCGCTGTGGTGGGGCATCGCCGCCGACGCGATCGGTCGCGCCGCGCAGTTCGTGCGTGGCGAAGCGCGCAAGAAGCCCGGCACCGTGCCGCCGCAGGCGATCCGGCTCGCGAAGGCGCACGTCGAGCTCCAGGCGATGCGGCACAACTGGGAAGCCGTCGCGATGGAGCTCGACGAATTGGGCGACTCCAAAGCCGAGCTCGACACGATGGGCTGGGCGCTCAAGCTCAACCAGCTCAAAGTCGCCGCGTCGGAGCTGGCGCCGAAGCTCGTCCACGAGGCGCTGCAGATCGTCGGCATCATGGCCTACAAGAACGACTCGAAGTTTTCGGTCGGCCGCCACTATCGCGACGTGCTGTCGGCTGCGCTGATGGTCTCGAACGAGCGCATCGCCGGCAAGAGCGCGTCGATGCTGCTCGTGTTCAAGGACGATTAGTGCCGGCAACCGACTACGACGCGCTGAAATTTTACGACGGCCTCGTCAAGGCCGGCTTGATCGTTCCCGTCGGCGTGCAAGGCGCGTTCGGCCGCAACGCCGTGTTCGAATCCGTGATCGACGCGTTCAACGCTGCGATCTCGCGCGTCGCGAAAGACGACGGCGCCGAGTACTTCGTCTATCCGCCGATCATCGATCGCCGCGTGCTCGAGAAGTCCGACTACATGGACTCGTTTCCGCACCTCGCGGGCACGGTGCACAGCTTCTTCGGCAAGGAGCTCGACGCGCGCAAGCTCAGCGAGCGCATTCACGCCGGCGAGCCGTGGGGCGATGCGATGGGCATCACCGACGTGACGCTCAATCCCGCCGCTTGCTATCCGGTCTATCCGAGCTTCGCCGGCACCGTGCCCGCGAACGGCCGGCTCGTCACGATGCTCAACTGGGTCTATCGCCACGAGCCGTCGCCGGAGCCGACGCGGATGCAGGCGTTTCGCGTGCGCGAGCTCGTGCGTTGCGGCACGCGCGATCAAGTCGTCGCGTGGCGCGACATGTGGCTCGACCGCGGGCTCGCGCTCTTGAAGTCGCTCGGGCTCGAAGCCAACAGCGACGTCG
This sequence comes from Kofleriaceae bacterium, assembly GCA_036490255.1. GTDB lineage: Bacteria > Myxococcota_A > Polyangia > Haliangiales > Haliangiaceae > JABFXX01. The sequence continues at coordinate 11,189 of DASXEF010000746.1, read as the reverse complement.
CCGCCGATCCGTTTTTCGGCAAAGGCGGCCGCATGCTCGCGGCGAGCCAGCGCGAGCAGAAGCTCAAGTTCGAAGTGCTCGTGCCGGTGATCTCGAAGACCGCGCCGACGGCGTGCTGCTCGTTCAACTTTCACGAGGCGCACTTCGGCGACGCGTTCGGCATCCAGACACCCGACGGCAACATCGCGAACACCGCATGCTTGGGCTTCGGGCTCGAGCGCTGCGCGATGGCGCTGTTTCAAGCCCACGGCTTCGATCCCGGCGGGTGGCCGAGCGCCGTGCGAGACGTGTTGTGGCCCGCCTGAACGTCCTCGGGCTCGACGCCGCCGACTACGCGCGGCACTCGCTGCACGCCGACGCGCGCGTGTGGGTCGAGAAGAATTGCTACGTCGACATCTGGATCGAGCTGATCCACGCGGTCGGTTGCGAGCCGCTCGCGATGTTGCCGTTCACGCTCGCGATCGACTTCGAAGGCGATCAATGGACGTTCTTCAAGCCGCCGCACGACGAGCTGCGGGAGCTCTACGGCCTCGATTGCCAGGAGCTCAACTGCTGGCGCCCGCTGATCGATCACGCGCAAGAGCACCTCGCGGCCGGCAAAGTCATCTCGACCGAAGCCGATGCGTGGTGGCTGCCCGACGTCGCCGGCACCGACTATCGCCGCCAACATACGAAGTCGACGATCGTGCTCGCCGATCTCGACGTCGAGGCGCGCCGGCTCGGCTACTTTCACAACGCCGGCTACTTCACGCTCGACGGCGAAGACTTCGACAACACGTTTCGCCGCGATCTCGAGATGCCGTTCTTCGCCGAGCTCGTGCGCCTCGATCGCAAGGTCGTCCGCACACCGGACGAGCTGCGCGAGCTATCTCGCGGTCTGTTGCGCAAGCACCTCGCGCGGTGCGCGACCCAGAATCCGATCGCGAAGTTCGCCGAGCGATTCGTGCGCGACTTGCCCGAGCTGCAGGCCAGCGGGCTCGCGCACTATCACATGTGGGCGTTCGCGACCGTCCGCCAGCTCGGCGCCGCGTGCGAGCTGATGGCGCGCTACCTCGAATGGCTCGACGGGTCGCACCCAGCCGTGGCGCACTACGACGCGATCTCGACCGGCGCGAAGTCGTTCATCCTCAAAGCCGCGCGCGCCGTGAATTCGAAGAAGCCGTTCGACGCGTCGGCGATGTTCGCGGACTGGACAGCCGCGTGGGACAACGCGATAGGATCACTGCGATGAGCGAGCCGCGTCCGGACAAGCCGCAAGCGGAGAGCGGTATTCGGATGAGCGAGCCGCGTCCGGAGAAGCCGCAAGCGGAGGACGCGAAAGCGAGCGGATAAGATGACTGACACCGCAGCACGCATCCGCGGCGTTTTGAGCGAGCACGGCCGGTTGGCGAAACCCATCACCGAGCTCGCCGATGCCGACGACCTGTATCAAGCCGGCATGACCTCGCACGCGAGCGTCAACGTGATGCTCGCGCTCGAAGGCGAGTTCGATGTCGAATTTCCCGATTCGATGCTCAAGCGCAGCGTGTTCGAGAGCGTCGCGTCGATCACCGCGGCGATCGACGAGCTCACGTCGGGGCGCTGATGTCGCGGGCGCGCGTAGTCGGAACGACGCGCGTCCCCGTCGAGCACGGCTGGGAGGTCGCGCCGACGCCGCCGGGTCAGCTCACCGGCCCGCACGAGCTCGATCGCGTCCGCTGGTATCCGGCACACGTGCCCGGCACCGCGGCGATGGCGCTGCCCGATCGCACCGACTACGACGCGCTCGACTGGTGGTGGCGCGCGCCGCTCAACCCGGAATTCACCGCGGGCTGCGTGCTCGGCTTCGACGGCATCGCGACGCTGTGGGATGCGTGGATCGACGGCGTGCACGTCGCGTCGGGCGACAGCATGTGGCGCGCGCACGAGATCGCGCTCGCCCACGGCGCACACGAGCTCGTGATCCGCTGCCGGTCGTTGACGAGCGAGCTCGCGACCAAGCGGCCGCGGCCGCGCTGGAAAGTGCCGATGCTCGAGCAGCAGCAGCTGCGCTGGATTCGCACGTCGCTGCTCGGCCGCACGCCCGGATGGTCGCCGCCGACGCCGGTCGTCGGGCCGTGGCGATCGATCTGGCTCGAGCAACGCGTGCATCCGATCGGCGACGTCTCGATCGACGCGTGGATCGAAAATAATAACGGCGTGATCGACGTCCGCGGCGTGACCGGGACGATCGTCGCGACGCGCAACGGCAAGCGCTTCGGCAACGAGATCGCACATCCCGATCTGTGGTGGCCGCACACGCACGGCGAGCCCGCGCTGTATCGCGTGACGGTCGAATGCGACGGCTACACGATCGATTGCGGCGACGTCGGGTTTCGCACGCTCGACTTCGACGACTACCGCATGGTCGTCAACGGCGTGCCGATCTTCTGCCGCGGCGCGTGCTGGACGCCCGGCGCCGACATCGATCAGTGCGTGCGCGCGAACATGAACATGCTGCGCGTCAGCGGCACGATGACGTACGAATCCGACGCGTTCTACGACGCGTGCGATGCGCGCGGCATCTTGCTCTGGCACGACCTGATGTTCGCGAACATGGACTATCCCGACGAGCTGTGGCCGGCGATCGAAGCCGAGCTGCGCGAGCAAGCCGCGCGCTGGCAAGCGCGGCCGTCGATCGCGATCATCTGCGGTAACAGCGAAGGCGAGCAACAAGCCGCGATGTTCGGCGCGACGCGCGATCGCTGGGCGCCGACGCTGTTTCGCGAGGCGATCCCGCACTTGCTGCGCGAGATCGCGCCGCGCGTCGCGTACGTGCCGTCGTCCGCGCACGCCGGCGCGTTTCCGCATGTCTCGAACGTCGGCCCGAGCTCGTATTACGGCGTCGGCGCGTATCGCCGGCCGTTCGACGATGCGCGCCGCGCCGAGGTCGTGTTCGCGACCGAGTGCCTCGCGTTCGCGAACCTCGGCGACACGCCGCCCGACAAAGCGCGCACGCCGCGCGACCTCGGCGCCGGTTGGGACTTCGACGACGTGCGCGATCACTACGTGCGGCTGATCTTCGGCGTCGATCCCGACGAGCTGCGCGCGACCGACTTCGCGCGGTATCTCCAGCTCGGCCGCGCCGCGACCGGTGAAGCGATGCAACGCACGTTCGCCGAATGGCGGCGCAAGCGCTCGGTCACGCGCGGCGGCCTCGTGTGGTTCCTGCGCGATCTATGGCCGTGCGCCGGCTGGGGCGTCGTCGACGCGCACGGCGCGCCGAAGCTCGCGTGGTACGCGCTGCGCCGCGCGTTCGCACCGCTCGCGCTCGCGTTCACCGACGAAGGCACGAACGGGCTCGCGCTCCACGTCGTCAACGATCGCGCAGAGCCGATCACGGGCGAGCTCGAGCTCGCGATGTGGCGCGGCGACACGCGCACCGGGTTCGGCACGCGCGCGATCGAAGCACCGGCGCGCGGCGCGCTCGAGCTCGCGCCGACCGACTGGCTCGACGGGTTTTCCGATCTGTCGCACGCGTATCGCTTCGGACCGCCGGTTGCCGATGCGATCCGCGCGCGCTTCGCCGGCGCCGAAGCGTGGTGGTTTCTCACCGACGTCCGGAATGCGGACGTCACCGCGACGCGGATCGGCAACGCCCTCGAGATCACGACGAAACAGCTCGCGCGCTTCGTCACGATCGACGGCTGCATCGCCGAGGACAACGGCTTTCACCTCGCGCCGGGCGAGACGCGCACGATCGCGCTGGTCGGCGAGGCCAGCGGCGACGTCTCGGTCACCGCGCTGTGATCACGGCCGGCGATCCGAGCGCGCGCGTCGCGGTCGTGATGCTCCACGGCCGCGAGATGTGCGGCGCCGATCTGTCGCCGTTCGCCGCGACGCTCGCGAAGGACGCGTACTGGCTGTTTCCCGACGCGCCGCTCGCCGCGGGCCGCGCGCGCACGTGGTGGTCGATCGATTCGGAGCAACGCATCCGCGCGCAGCACGCAGGGCCGATGGAGCTGTCGGCGATGGATCCGCCCGGTCGCGCCGAGGCGCGCACGTATCTCGACGCGATCATGCAACCGCTCGCGCAGCCGGTCGTGCTCGCCGGGTTCTCGCAGGGCGGCATGCTCGCGATGGACTACGTGCTGCACGGCGGCAAGCGACCGGCGGCGCTCGCGCTGCTGTCGACGACGCGGATCGCGATCGCCGATTGGACCGAGCACGCGGCAGCGTTGCGCGATCTGCCGGTGCTCGTCGCGCACGGTCACGACGATCGCGAGCTCGCGTTCCACGCCGGCGAGCTCTTGCGCGACTTTGCGAGCGAGCACGGCGCACGCGTCACGTGGTTGCCGTTCGACGGCGGCCATCAACTGCCGTTCGTCGTGTGGCGCGCGCTCAAGCAGCTCGCGGCTAGTGTTTCGTCGCGGTCCAGGCCCTGACGTACGCGAGCGGATCGGTCGGCAGCGACTTGCCGAGCCGCATCGCCGCCATCACGCGCAACGCGCCTTGCGGGCTCGCGAGCCAGCGCTCGCCGGCCGGCTCGTCGGCGTGCGGCCAATTCGATGCGTCGAGATGCAGCGCGTCGGCGGTCCACGCGAGCGAGCGATCGATGTGACACAGGTTGCACGCATTCGGCTGACCGTCGCGCAAGATCGCGACGTTCGTCGGCGACGAGATCCGATGCGTGCGGACGTAGCGATCGATGCCCATGACGATCTTCGGCATGTGGCAGTCGAGGCACGTCGCCGACGCGTGGCCTTCGCCGGCGTGCGCGCGCGCGGCAGCCGTATCGGCGAGGCTGTCGTGACAATGCACGCACGCGTCGATCGATCGCTGCTCGTCGCCGCGCGCATCGGCGCGATGTGGATCGTGGCAATCGGTGCACTTGATTCCCGTGCACGGCGACGCGCCGAGATCGATCGCCTCGCTCGAGTTGCGCAGTGCCGTGTGATCGACGAGCCGCGGCGACGGGCCTGAATGGCACTGCGCACAGATCGCGTTGATGATCTCCGGATCGCGGCGCTCCTGCGCGAACGGCTCGTCGGGAACCTGGGTCTTCGCGGTCGCGCCGTGCGGCACGAAGTGGATCGGGCCGCCGTCGGCATGCGCGCGGCCGCCGAGATGGCAGCTCTCGCAGCTGATGCCCGTCGTGATCTGCGCCGACACGTTCAAGCGATCGCCACCCGGCGCGCCGGTGAACCATTGCTCCATGCCGTGACCGAGCTTCGTCGGGCCCGACGCACGCGCGATGCGCTGCTCGAACGGATACGTCGAGTGGCACCACGGGCAGCGCTCGGCCCACGGCGCGGTCGGATGCGGATCGAATTCGGTTAGCCACGGGTCGAACGCGATCTGCGGCTGCCAGCCGCCCGCGTGCGGCCACCAGCCAAATGGCAAGCGAACCTCGTCGGTGTGGCCGGCTTCGATGCCGACGTATTCCTGCAGCGCGCGCCGGCCGATCGTGCGCGTCACGCGGTAGTGGACGTCGCCGATCGTCATCGCGTAACCACTGCCATCGTGCGTGAAGTGCGCGCTGCCGAGCGACGCGTCGTCGAAGTTACCGATCACGGCGCCCGGATCGCTCGCCTTCGCGTTCATCACGCGATGCAGGCTCTTCGACCACCGCGCGTACTCGTCGGGATGACAGCCGCCGCACGTGTCGGGCCCGACGTAATCGGCGCGTGCGATGTTCGACTCGACCGCGGGCGGCGGGCGCGGCGCCGGTTGTGATGCGGGCGCCGCTTCACACGCGGCGAGCGCGACTATTGCCAGTGCACGTCGCACAGCTGCTCCGAGTACGTCCAAAGCCGCTTCGCTTCGCCGTCGTCGCGCGCCCATCGCGACGGCTTCTTCGGCGTGTTGCCGACGAAGTACAGCCCGCTCGCGCCTTCGATCTCCGGTGCACTCGCGACGTAGATCGAGTTCTTGGCGCCCTGCTCCGTCGTCTTGAGGAACGGCCGCACCAGCTTCGCCGCCGTGCGGAACATCATCGAGCCGCCGCTGCCGAAGTTCGACGCGACCGTGCCGGGATGCAGCGCGTTCGACGTGACCTTCGCCGCCGCGAGCCGGCGCGCCGACTCGCGCGCGAACCAGATGTTGCACAGCTTCGCCGCGCCGTACGCGCCGATCGCGCCCGGCCAGCGCTCCATCGTCGCGAGATCGTCCCAGCGAAACGACGCGAAACGATGCCCCGCCGACGACAGCGTGACGATCCGCGCGGGCGCGCTCGCGACGAGCAGATCGCGTAGCTCGTACGTGAGCAAGAACGGCGCGAGGTGATCGAGCGCGAACGTCTTCTCGTATCCGTCGACGGTGAGCTCGCGCTCGCCGTGCAGTGCGCCGGCGTTGTGCACGAGCACGTCGAGTCGCGACAGCCGCCGCCGGATCTCGGCCGCGGCGAGCCTGACTTCGCCGAGCGAGTACAGATCCGCGGTCACGATCTCGAGCTCGGCGACATCGGCGAGCGCTTGCTTGGCGCGTTCGCGATCGCGCACGATCGCGACGATGCGCGCACCGAGCCGCGCGAGGCCCTTCGCGGTCTCGAGCCCGATGCCCGAGCTCGCACCGGTGATCGCGACGACCTTGCCATCCATGAGGCCCACGCCCGGAACTTACCTTGAACCGCGCCGATCACGCGTTATCGTTTCGCGATGCGCTCGCTTGGCTTGGTCTTCGTCACCGGCTGTGCCCTCTACGGCGGCCCGTCCGATCCGCTGCACCGCGTTCCGCAGACCAAGCCGCCCGCCGGCGCTGCCGCCGACGACACGCCGGCGGTCGCGTACGTCGAGGATTGCGAGACCGATTTTCACCGCGACGCGCGCGGCGTCGTGGTGCATCCGGACACGGCGACCACTCGCGTACGCGAAGGCGAGACCGCGAGCATCACCGCGACGAAGAAGTCCGGCGTCGAGCAGGCCAAGCTGCTCGTCGAATCGATCGACCACTACGCCGACGCACTGCGCGCCGACCCCTACGACGCGAGCGCGACGCTCGGCCTCGCGATCGCGTACGACCGCGTGCTGCGCAAAGGCTGCGCGCTGGCGATGTTGCGCCGGCTGAACGCACTGTCGCAAAACCCGCACGTCTCGCCCGATGCGAAGTTGCGCGTCGCCAACGTCGTCGACAACCCGCAGTGGTTCAAGGGCTACCGCAACGCGGCGCTCACCGCCGTCGGCCCGTAGTTACTGGAGCGACAAGCCGAGGTACTTCGCGAAGAACAGCAGCAGCTCGGTGTTCTGCGCGACCTCTTGCGACTTGAGGCCGCCGCCGCCGTGACCGGACTCGACATCGACGCGCAACAAGATCGGCGCCGGGCCCGCCTGCGCGGCCTGCATCGCCGCGGCGAACTTGTACGAGTGCAGCGGCGGGACGCGCACGTCGTGATCCGACGTCACGATGTATGTCGCCGGGTAGCGCGTGCCCGGCTTGACGTTGTGCACCGCCGAGATCGCGCGCAGCCACTTCGCTTCGGCGGGAATGTCGGGATGGCCGAGATCGTCCTGCCAGCCCGCACCTTGGCCGAACAGCTGGAAGCGCAGCAGATCGAGCACGCCGGCGATCGGTGCGGCAGCGCCGAACAGATCGGGATGCTGCACGAGCGTCGAGCCGACGAGCATGCCGCCGCCCGAGTAGCCGTACATGCCGAGGTGCTCGCGCGACGTGTACTTGTTCGCGATCAGCGCTTCGGCCGCCGCCGCGAAGTCATCGATCTTGGTCTGCAGGTGCTCCATCGTGCCGGCCTTGTGCCACGCGTCGCCGTACTCGCCGCCGCCGCGAACGTTCGCGGTCACCGCGACGCCGCCGTGATCCATCCATACCAGCTCGAGCGGCGAGAACCGCGGCAACGACGAGAGGCCGAAGCCGCCGTAGCCGTAGAGCAACGTGGGATGCGAGCCGTCGAGGACGATGCCCTTCTTCGCGGTGACGAACATCGGCACCTTCGTGCCGTCCTTGCCTTGATAGAAGATCTGCTTGGTCTCGTACGCGGTGGTGTCGAAGCCCGGCGACGTCGCGCGCCATGGCGTCGCTTTGCCGCTCGTGAGATCGAGGCGATACGTCGTGAACGGCATCGCGAAGCTCGTGTACATGAAGAACGCTTCGGACTCGTCGGGCCGGCCGCCGACACCGTAGGTCGCGCCGATGCCGGGCATCTCGACGTCGCGCAGCTTCGTGCCCGACGGATCGAAGATCGTCAGCGCCGAGTGTGCATCGACCAGCTGATGCACGATCAAGTTGCCGCCGACGAGCGTCGCGCTCTCGATCGCGTGCTCGCCCTGCGGAACGATGTCGCGCCATGCGGTCGGTGCGCCGACGTCGACCATCACGATCTTCTTGTTCGGCGCGCCGGCGTCGGTCAGGAAGTACAACCCCGAGCCGATCGCACCGACGAAGTCGTACTCGGACTTGTATTCCGAGATCAGCTCGACCGGCTTCTCGTCCTTCGCGCTCAGATCGAACACGACGATCTGCTCTTTGTTGTTATCGCCGACTTCGCCTTCGCCGACCTCGATCACGAGGTACTTGCCGTCCCAAGTCGTGTCGGCCGAGAACTGCGTCTGCGGCTTGCCAGCACGCTCGTAGATCACTTTGTCGTCGGAGACCGGCGTGCCGAAGCGATGGTAGTAGAGCTTGCAGTCGTGATCGGTCTCGGTGAGCTCGGCGCCCTTTTGCGGTGCCGGGAACCGGCTGTAGTAGACGCCGGCGTTGTCGTTCGTGAAGCTCGGCCCGTAGTACTTCGTATACGGCAACGTGTCGGCGAGGTCCTTGCCGGTCGACGTGTCGCGGAAGTGCCACGTCGTCCAGTCGCCGCCGCCGTCGGCGAGCGCGTACGCGACGATCGAGCCGTCGTGGTTCGGATACATGCCGTGCAGCTGCACGCTGCCGTCTTTCGCAAACTCGCTCGGATCGATCAGCGTCGTCGAGTCGCCATCGATCGACGCCGCCATCTGGAACGTCGCCTGATCGTGGGTCGCATCGCGCGACGCCCAGAAGTATTTGTTGCCGCGATGTATCGGCGGCGAGTCCAATGGGCGGTTGTAGAGCTCGGCGAGCCGCTTCGCGATCTCGGCTTTGCCCGGCAGGTTGCCGAGCGCGGCATCGGTCAGCTTGTTCTCGGCCGCGACCCACTTCGCGACGTCGGGCGAATCCATCTGCTCGAGCGCGCGATACGGATCGTCGGCGATGTTGCCGCGCGCGACGCTCGGATACTGCGAGCTCGCCGTTCCTGCACCGCCGCAGCCGATCGTCGCCAACAATAGCCATGCGCGCTTCATGCGCGCAGCCTAGGCTAATTTTTCACGCGCTGCTGCGCGCCGCGGGCAGCTTGTTGTTGCTGTCGCTGTTTCAGCGTCGCTTCGATGTCGGCGAGCCCGCCGTCGCTATCGAGATCGCTCGCGGCATCGACGCCGACGACGAGATCGTCGATCTCCTGCGCGAGCTGCTGCTGCTCCGAAATCGCGACGACGTGCGACTCGAGGTAGCGGAACGATTTGTCGAGGGTATCCATCTTGACGCCGAGCGCGCGATAGTTCGCTTCGATCTGCTGGTGCTGCTTGAGCCGCTTCTGCGCGAGCGCGAGACCTTGCCGCAGACCGGCGATGACCTGCGCGTCTTGCTCGTTGCGCAACGCGCGCTCGGTCGCTTCGATGTCGCGGCGCAGGTCGTTCTCGTCGTTGTCGGCCAAGTAGTGACCGAGCCGCTGATGCGTGATCGCCATCTGCAAGAACGAGTGGAGCAGCTGGCCGAGCTTGTCCATCTCGCCTTGAATTAGGCGCGTCTCGAGGCACGGATTCGCCTTTGCGAGCGATTGCACGCGCTCGGAGCATGCGAGCAGATCGCGAAACCGCGAGCGATACGTCGGCTCGAGCGCCGCGAGCGCGGCTTCGGCGTCGACTTTGAGCTTCTCTTTGCCCTCGAGCCCCTCTTGCAGCGCGACCCAGCGCTTGAACGGCGACGAATCCGATCCGAGCACGAGCCACAGCGCTTCTGCACCCGCGCCGAGCACGAGCGGGATCCACGTGAACGTCGCGAGCGCGAACACGCCCGCGGCCCCCAACATGATCATGTTGTACTGATTCCAGAAGGCGCGGTGAAACAGGCTCCGTTTTTTAGGCTTGACGTCCACGCGCGTATGTCCAGCTTAGCCTAAGATTGTCGCTAATCAGGGAGGGGACGTGAAGCTTACCCCGCTTGCGAAAGCGCTCGTTACGATCGTTGTTCTCGCCGCCGTCGGCATCACCGTTTACACCCAGCGCTCGAAGCTGTTTCCGGGGAAGAAACCGACCGATTCGGTCGTTCCTACTCGCGCGAATCTAGCCGACGGATCGGACACGGTGAAGCAGAAGCCGGTCGTGCTCGACACGAAGCCGGGTTGCGCCGACAAGCCCGAGGTCCGGATCTACGCGTGGGCGTGGAACAGCCAGATGGGCATGATGTACGCCAACGGTGGCAAGCAAGCCGCCGAGGGCTCGCTGATGTGCAAGCACGGCGTCAACGCGAAGATCATCCGCGAGGATGACACCAACAACATGCAGACCGCGCTCGCGGCGTTCGCCGAGGAGCTCAAGGGCGGCACGGCGAACCCGACGAAGGGCGCGCACTTCATCATCATCATGGGTGATGGCGGCGCGCAGTTCTTCAAGGGCATGAACGATCGCCTCGACAAGCTCGGCAAAGACTACGAGGTCGAAGTCGTCGGCTCGACCGGCTACAGCCGCGGCGAGGACAAGTTCATGGGCCCGCAGCAGTGGAAGGACAACCCGCAATCGGCGCGCGGCGGCCTCGTCGCCGGCGTGCTCCGCGACGGCGACTGGAACATCGCGATGAAGTGGCTCGGCGATAACGGCATCCCGAACAACCCCGACGAGACCACCTACGATCCCGACGCGCTCAACTGGGTCAACGCGAACGACTACATCGAAGCGGCGACCAAGTACATCACCGGCTTCTGCGTCGACATGAAGAACAAGAAGACCGGCAGCAAGGACAAGCACTGCGTGCAGGGCATCGTCACGTGGACGCCCGGCGACGTGAACGAGGCCGAGCAAAAAGGCGGCATCGTGCCGATCGTCTCGACCGAAGAATATCGCTCGCAGATGCCGTCGATCATCATCGGCAACAAGAAGTGGATCAACGCGAACCACGACTACGTCAAGAACATGCTCGCCGCGATCCTCGAGGGCGGCGATGCGGTGAAGGCCAGCACCGACAACCTGCATCAAGCCGCC
>DASXEF010000720.1:0-6898 GCA_036490255.1 Kofleriaceae bacterium | reverse complement strand
CGCGTTCACGTTCCAACCGCTCGCGCCCGTGCCGGCCGGCGATAGCCCGATGTTCTATCGCGCGGTGATGCTCGCCGAAGATGCCGGCTACTGCGTCGAGCAACGCGAGCTGTGGAGCGAGGCCGGCGTGCTGCTCGCGCTCAACCAGCAGACGTTCGTCGTGATCAAGTAGACGGTGGGTTGCCCTGATCGTCGAGCACGGTGAGCGCGATCGCCATCGCCTTTTTCGCGCGCGTGACCATCGCCTCGTCCTGCTTGATCTTCTGGTACGCGCGCAGGACCTGATCTTGGTAGTTCGTGTTCTCGGCTTCGAGCGCTTCGATCTCTCTGCGCAGCTCGGCGATCCGCGTGTCGCGCTCCGCGATCGCGGCGGCGTGCGTGCGTAGCTCGGCGTTGCGATCGGCGATCGACTCGACCGCCGACGCCAGCTCGCTCTCGCTGCGCTTGAGCGAGTCGCGCGCCGACGACAAGCCCTTCTTGAGCTCGTCGCGCTCGCTGCCGAGCTCGCGGACGACTCGGCCATGCTCGGCGAGCAGCACCGTGCGCGCTTGCTCGGCGTCGGCTTGCGCGGCGGCGATCGCGCGGCCGTGCTCGGCGTCGGAGACCGATTTCTGCTTGAGGAACTCGCCGTTCGCGAGCGCGCTCGCGCGCTCGTGCTTGGCCTCGAGCTCGCTGCGAGCCTGAGCGTGCGCGGCGTCGGCGGCTTCGCGCTCCGCGTTCGCGCGGGCGACCGCATCGTCGCCGCTGCGCTTCGCGGTGAGCGCGGCAGCTCGCGCCTCGGCGACCTCGCGGCCGGCCGAATCGCCGAGCTGCGCGAGGTTGTCGGCGTGGCGGGCTTCCGCCTCGGCGAGCGCCGCGCGATGCGCCTCGGCGGCGCGCTTGGCGGCATCGGCGACCGCTTCGCGATCGGCCGCGAGCTTCGACAGCTCCTGCTCGTGACGGAACGATTGATCGGCGAGCGCGTTGCGATGCTCTTCGCGCAGATCTGTGGTCGCCCCGACGTGCGCGGCGACGAGCCGATCGCGCTCGGCTTCGTTAGCGGCGGTGGCGCGCTCGATCGCGATCCCCGCTTCGCCACGCGCGCGCTCGAGCTCGGCGCGATGGCCTTCGAGCGCATCGGCGAGCCGGCGTTCGGCGTCGCCGATCGCGGTGCGATGCTCGGCGACCGCGCCGGCATGCGATCGCGCGGCGGCTTCGGCTTCGGCGCGCACCGCGGCGAGCTCCTGCTCGTGGTCTTCGCCGAGCTGATCGCGCGTCGCCGCGAGCAACTGGTCGCGCTGGGCGAGCTCGGCGCGATGCGCCGCGGTCGCGGTATCGAGCTGCGCGCGCACGTGCTCGAGCTCGGCGGTGAGCTCGCGGCGCAGCGCGCCGATCGAGCCGGCTTGATCGGCCTTGAGCGCGACCATGTCGGACGAGTGATCGCGCTCGAGCTGCGCGATCGCGTCGTTGTGCTCGCCGGCGTTCGCGTTGCGGACTTCTTCGATCGCCTCGCTGAGGGCGGCGCCGTGCGCGGTCTCGAGCTCGTCGCGCAGCTGGGCGAGCGCCGCGGTGCGAGCCGCGGTCGCGTCGTTGCGATGCTTGTCGAGCGTGGCCTCGTGCTCGCCGTTCGCGGCTGCGAGCGCGGCGGCCATCTCCGTCTTCGCCGCGGCGAGCGCGCTCGCGGCTTCGGCGTTCGCCGACGCCAGCTCGGCGCGATGCTTCGCGACCAGCTGCTCGCGCTCGCTGCGCAGCGCACGCTCGGCCTCCGATGCCGACGCTGCACGCGTCGCACGCTCGGCGGCCAGGTCCTTCTCGAGCTGCACGCGTGCGGTTTCGGCCGCCGCTTGTGCGGCCGTCGCGCGATCGAGCTGCTGGCGCTGCTTCTCGAGCTGGGTCGCCGCCGACTTCGTGCTCGCCGCCAGCTCCGAGCTGCGCGTCGAGTCGTCGAACAGCCGCTGCTCGAGCTCGCTGTTCTTCGATTCGAGCGTCGACTTCGCGTGCTGCGCCACTTTCAGCTTCTCGCGCGCGTCGGCGAGATCGCGATCGCGCGTCGCGAGCTCGCCTTTGACCTGGCCGAGCTCCTTTTCTTTCGCGAGCATCGACTCGCGCAGGTTCAAGAACTGGGCTTCGCGCCCGCCTTTGGCGGCCGCTTCGCTCGCGGCACGCGCGCGCTCGAGCTCGGTCTTGAGCTGCGCGATCTGGCGCTCGAGCTCGCCGATCTTGCGCAGCGCCTTGCGATCGAAGACGCCCGACTGCTCGTTGCGTGCATCTTCGGCGACGACGTCGAGCCCGAGATCGATCGCCGGATGGCTGCCGGAGCCTGCGCCGGTCGCGGTGCGCGACATCACCGGCGGTGGTTCCGGCTCGGGCGCAGGCGCGATCGGTTCGGGCTCGAGCTCCGGCGCCTCGACCTCGACCGGAACGTCGTCGTCGAGCGCGAGCAACTCGTCGTCGTCGATCGGGATCGCAGGTGCCGACAGCGTCGGGATCTGTTGATCGACCGCGCTCTCGAGATCTTCGACCATCACGTGCGCGACCTGCGGCACGAGCTGTTCTTCGGCTTCGACTTCCACACTCGGCGCCGAGTGCAGCATCGCCGGCTCGCCGTCGGCGGTCGCCGCTCGATGCGGCGGGCGAACGATCGGCTCGTCGATGATGATGCCGGGGATCGAGCCGGACTGCAGCGGCGGTGGCGTCGTGCCACGACCGCGGCCGTCGTGGATGGGCTCGGGAATCACGTCTTCGACGATCTCGAGCGTCGGTGCGGCGACCGGCTCGGGCACGGCGTCGTGCATCGGCGCCGGGTCGTGAATGACGTCGCTCTCGGACGAGGGTGCTTCGTCGCCGAGCAGCGCGGCGAACGCGGCATCGGTCTCGGCTTCGACCACGTCGTCGATCGACAAGCCGTCGTTGGGCCCGACCGTGCGGACGTCGTGCTCGTCGAACTGCTCGACCGGCTCGTCTTCCAGGATCGTCGCGGCCGGCGCGGCGTCGTCGAGCACGACATCGCCGTCGGCGATCTCCATCGGGACTTCGCCGTCGTCTTGCAGGGCGATCGCGAGATCGTCGTCGGCGTCGCCGAGCGCGATCAGGCCGTCGATCTTGCCGACGAGCTCGTGCGTGGTCATCGCGCGCTTGTCGATGTAGTCGTCGGCGTGCGTCTTGAGGCTGCGGTGCTTCGCGAACGCCTCGCCCGGCACGGAGCTCGTCACGAGGATGATCGGGACCTTCGACAGCGCGCCCTTCTTGCACTTCTCGAACACGCGAAAGCCGGCCTTCTTGGTCGCCTCTTCGATCGCGAGCACGATCAGCGCGGGTGCGTCGGCCCCGGCGAGCGCGAGCGCCTGATCCGCGTTGGCCTCGGTGACAACGTCGACCCGGTATCGCGCGAGCTCGCGGGTCAAGGTGTCGCGGAACCCGAGGTCGCTATCGATCAGCAGAACGCGGCGGTTCATCCCTGCCGCGATGATATCCGAGCTTGTGCGTTATTGCGGGCCGACGAGGCTCGTTTTGCCCACGAGGTCGATCAGCTCGTCAGCGGACAACGAGTCCGACGAGAACATGTAGCCATTGCGCTTGGCATCGACGTACGTGACGAACGGCAGGCCTTGGTCCTGGCCGACGTGGACCCAGCGACCGTTCGCCTGCGTCTCGTCGCCGTCGGTCATCTCGCCGTCGTGGAGATCGGTGACGACGAGAACCTTGAGCACGGCGCGGCGACCGCCGTGCGTGATGTCGTAGGCGACGAGCGCGGCGCGGTGGTTATCGACGTTGAGCAGCCGTTTCGACAGCAGCTTGCTGCTCGTGTTGTCGATCATCGGCAGGTCGACGCCGAGGATCGGCTGCGAGTCGACGCTGCCGCCCAGGCTCACCGGCGCGAGCGGATGCTCTTCGAGCTCGGCGGCGACATGCGCGATCGACATGTGCTCGTGGTGAGGCTGGAAGCCGACGCCGACGAACACGAGGATCGCAGCGGCCGCGGCGGCGATCGCGCCGCCCGGCAACAGCCACGACGACATCCGCTTGCGCTCGGCGCGCGCGGTGTCGCGATCGGCCTCGTCGAACGAGCGCAGCAGACGCATCCGCATCGTGTCGGTCGCGCGCGGCGCGGCGAGCGAGGTTTGGATCAAGCTCTGATCGGCGCGCGCAGTGTCGACCTCGCCGCGGCACGACGTGCACTCGGTGAGGTGCGTCTCGAGCTCGCGTAGCTCCTCGGGAGCCAGCTCGTCGTCGAGATAAGCCATCGCAAGCGTATCGATGCTTTCACACAGACTCATTCGCGGCTTCCCCCCGTGCGCGACTTCTGGGCACGGTACTTCTCGAGATCGATCGTGTCACTCGTATCAGGTTTGGCGACTTCAGGTTTGACGTAGCCCTCGGCGACTGCAAATTCGCGGAGCGCTTGCGCGAGCAGCTTGCGCCCGCGGAACAGACGACTCATCACCGTGCCGACCGGGCACTGCATGATCTCGGCGATCTCTTTGTACGACAGGCCCTGCATGTCGCAGAGGATCACCGCCGTGCGGAAATCGTCGGGCAATTGCTCGAGCGCGCGCTGGACGTCGTCGGAGACCGAGTGCGCGAGCAGCCGTTGCGCCGGCGATTGGTTCGCGCTCTCTTGCACGAGCACGCCGTCGGTCGCGTCTTGCTCGGCGCTCGCTGCATCCAAGATCTCGCGCGATCGTTTCTTGCGCTGATACTCGTTGATGAACGTGTTCGTCACGATCCGCAGCAGCCACGCCTTGCAGTTCGAGTCCTGCTGGAACGAGTCCCAGAACCGATAGGCGCGGAGCAGCGAATCCTGTACGAGATCTTCGGCGTCGCGCGCGTTGCGCGTGAGCCGATAAGCCGCGCCGTAGAGCGAGTCGAGGTGCACCAACGCTTGGCGCTCGAACTCGCTGCGCTTCTGCTTTGCGGCCTGCATTTACAGCTGCATACCGCGCTGCGGCCCCGTTTGTTCCCGGCCGCAAGTGGTCGAAATCACGCGCGGAAAGCTTGATGCTTCACGCCGAGCGCCTCGGCGACTGCGGCGTGGGGCACGGTGCCCTTGTACGTGTTGATGCCCGACACGATGTACGGCGTGTGCGCGACGGCCTTCTCGAGCCCGTGATCGGCGAGCAGCGCGACGTACTTGATCGTCGCGTTGGTCAGCGCGTACGTCGACGTGCGCGGCACGGCGCCCGGCATGTTCGCGACGCCGTAGTGGATCACGTCGTCGACGAGATACGTCGGGTTGTCGTGGGTCGTCGGCTTCGCGGTCTCGATGCAGCCGCCCTGATCGATCGACACGTCGACGATCACCGAGCCGGCTTCCATGCGCTTGACCATGTCTTTGGTGATGAGGCGCGGCGCGCGCGCACCGGCGATCAGCACGGCGCCGATCACGAGATCGCTCTCGAGCGCGGCCTTCTCGATGCTGAGCGGATCCGAATACTGCGTCGAGATCCGACCGGCGTAGATGTCGTCGAGGTACGCGAGCGTCTTGAGGTTGACGTCGAGCACCGTCACGTTCGCGCCGAGGCCGACCGCCATCTTGCACGCGTTCGCGCCGACGACGCCGCCGCCGATGATCGTCACGCGACCGCGCTTGACGCCGGGCACGCCGCCGAGCAGCACGCCTTTGCCGCCCTTCTCGCGCTCGAGATACGTCGCGCCGGCTTGCACGGCCATGCGGCCGGCGACCGCCGACATCGGCGTGAGCAGCGGCAGATCGCCGGGCGTCGGCTCGAGCGTTTCGTACGCGACGCCGTTGACGCCGCGGTTGAGGAGCTCTTTGCCGAGCTCGTGCGCGGCGGCCAAGTGGAGGTACGTGAACAGCAGCAGATCTTTCCGCATGCGCGGAAACTCGGGCGCGATCGGCTCTTTGACCTTCACGACCATGTCGGCCTGGGCCCAAACCTCGTCGGCGGTGTTCAGGATCGTCGCGCCCGCGGCGATGTACGCCTCGTCGGGAATCGCCGAGCCGCTGCCGGCATTCTTCTCGACCATGACGCTGTGGCCGCGCTGCTTGAGGATGGCAACGCCGGCTGGAGTCATGCCGACGCGATATTCTTGAGTCTTGATCTCTTTTGGAACGCCGATGCGCATGTGGTTGGGCGCAGCATCATCCTCTGGCGACGCGATTTCAATCTCGCTTCGCGACGATGATCGCGTGACGCGACGAGTCGTGGCCGCAGGGCCTTGTCGCCACATCAGCGACGACGATCGCGTCGACTACTCGCCGCTGGCCGCGGCTTCTTCATCCTTGCCGTGGCACTTCTTGTACTTCTTGCCCGAGCCGCACGGGCACGGGTCGTTGCGGCCGACTTTGGGCCGCTCGCGCTTGACCGGCGCGGTCGTCGCGCCTTCGCCGGCCGTGCGCGCCTTCGCGCCGCCGCGCCGCGCGGCCGCTTCCGCCTGCACGGCTTGATCGGTTGCCTCGTCGGACTTGTCCGCGACGCCTTTCTCGATCATCTCGCGCTCGGTCTCCTCGATCGCCGGCACCGGGCGCGCTTGCGCCTGCGCCTGCGGCATCACGCGGAAGACTTTGCTCGCGGCGTTCTCCGAGATGCGCTTCATCATCTCGTTGAATAGCGAGTAGCCGGCCTTCTTGTACTCTTGCTTCGGATCGAGCTGGCCGTAGCCCTGCAGGCCGATGCCTTCGCGCAGACCGTCCATCAGCTTGAGGTGCTCGATCCATTGCTGGTCGATCTCTTCGAGCATGAAGTGGCGCTGGAGGTAGAGCAGCCAGTCGCGGCCGAGCTCTTGCTCGCGCTCGGTGAGCCGCGCCTCGATCTTCGGCCACGCTTGATGCGCGGCCTCGTCGGGCGTACCCGGCTCGACCGCGAAGTCGATGTTGAATTGAGCCTTGAGCGCGTCTTCGAGCTCGTCCCAATCCCAATCGTCTTCGAGCTTGTCGGTCGACAGCACCTCGTCGATC
>DASXEF010000674.1:0-5532 GCA_036490255.1 Kofleriaceae bacterium | reverse complement strand
CCCGCGCAAGATCTCCTTGACCAGCGGCAGCTCGGTGAACGGTATCGTGGTCGCCGCGTCGGTGTGAATGCCGAGCAAACGACCGACGGTGCCGAACATGCTCTTCGGCGGTTTCGGCAGCTCGACGATGTCGATCTTCGTGTCGGCCGAGATCCCCATGCGGTGCTTCGCTTCTTCGATCGTGTCGCCGAGGCCGCCGAATGCGTCGACCAGCTTGATCGGCTGCGCCTGCGCGCCGGTGTAGACGTGACCGCGGCCGACCGCATCGACCGCGTCCTTGGTCATGCCGCGACCTTCGGCGACGGCGCCGACGAAGCGGCTGTACATGTAGCGCAGCTTGACCATCAAGTCGGCGCGCTCCTCGTCGGTGTACGAGCGGAACAAGCTCTCGCTGTCGGCGTGGGCGCCGTGCTTGTAGATGTCGATGTCGATGCCGAGCTTGTGCGCGAGCCCCGACAGATCGGCCTTGCCCGAGAAGATGCCGATCGAGCCGGTGATCGTCATCGGCTCGGCGAAGATCTTGTCGCAGCCCGCGGCGATGAAGTAGCCGCCCGAAGCCGCCGTGTTCGAGAACGAGCACAAGATCGGCTTGATCTTGTGCGTCGCGAACACTTCGCGCGCGATCAGCTCCGACGCGAGCGCGCTACCGCCGGGCGAATCGACGCGCAGCACGATCGCGCCGATGTGCGGATCGCTGCGCGCTTCCGTGATCGCGGCGATCAGCGTCTGGCCGCCCGCGACCTGCTGGCCGATCACCGGCACCGACTTCGACTCGCCGTCGGTGATATCGCCGTCGACGTAGATCACCGCGACCTGCGGCCGCGTCCATCGCTCGGGGCGTGGGATCTCGGTCTCGGCGACCGCGATCTCGCCGACCTCTTTGCCGAGCGCGAGCGAGACTCGGTCCGGCGACGCGACCGCGTCGACGAGCTTCGTGTTCAGCGCGAGCTCGCCCGCATCGTACGGCCCGTGGTCGATCAGCTGCTTGACCTCGTCGATCGACAGGTGGCGACCTTCGGCGATCGCGGCGACCCAGTGATCGTAGATCGAGTCGAACAGGTCGGCGTGCATCTGCGCCGCGATCGGTGTCGCCGCATGCTCGGTGAGCTGCTCGGGCGCGCTCTTGTACTCGGCGATCTTCACGAACTCGGGCACGACGCCGACGAGATCGAGCAGGCCGCGGAAGTAGAACGATTGGCCCGCCATGCCGACGAGCCGGATGCCGCCCGACGGATCGACGAAGATCTTGTCGGCCGCGGTCGCGACGAAGTAATCGCGGCCGGTGCCGTACGTCATGTACGCGAAGACTTTCTTGCCCGCTTTGCGCACGAGCAACAGCTCGTCGCGGATCTCCTCGAGCGTCCCCCAGCCGGCGTCGACGCCGTCGAACATCACGAGCACGGCTTTGACCGAGTCATCGTGCTCGATCCGGCGCAGCCGCATCACGAGCTGCGTCAGTGCGCGCACGCTGATCTCGCCCGACAAGTCGACGCGCTCGACGTGATCGCTCGTGCCGAGCACGGATTCCGGCGCGATCGCCGAGTAGCGCGCGACGAACGTGCCGCCGAGCGCGTGGTTCCCACCGCTCGGATCGCGCACGCCGGTCGCCGACGCGAGGATACCGGCATTGCCGATCGTCAGCTCGACGCCGAGCGTCGCGCGATATTCGCGAACGTCGCGATCGGTCGGCCCCGTCGGCGTGTCGTCGATCTCGAGCAGCTCGCGATCTTCGAAGTCGGCCATCACGTTGACGCCGCGCGCGACTTTCACCGTCGCCCTGCCCCATGCATCGACGTCGCCGCGCGTCTCGCCGATGCGTACGCCACCTGCGAGCTCGAGCCGATCGGTGCCGAGCGGCCGCACCGAAAGCTCGCCGGTGTAGCGCCGCTCGATCGGCACGCCGTCGATCGGGTTCGTCGCGATGTCGGTCAGCGTCGCGCCGAAGCCGACGTAGTCGTGCAGCCGCACGGCGAGCCCGAGGTCGAACGTATCGACGCCTTCGAGCACGCCGTCGTCGTGAAAGTGATGCCACGACACGCCGAACCCGGCGTGCTTGCCCAAGCCGATCGCGGCCGACAGCGTGAACCGAAACGGCTCGCCCGGATCGGGCGATAGCTCCGAGCGCGGCGGCCGGAGCCACTCGAGGCCCATGCCGACGCCGAGCCGCGGCCAGGTTTCGCCGCCGCCGACGGTCGCGAGATAGGCGCCGAAGCCAGGCCCACCGCTCGTCGCGACGTCGAGGTCCTGCTCGTCGAGCGCGAGCGCGAGCTCCGAGCCGCGAAGCAGCGCTAGACCACCGGCGTTGAACGTCGCGGCGCGCGCATCGAACTCGGTCGAGATCGACGTGCCGGGAATCGCCAGCCCGTCGGTCACCGGCGCGGCGTACTGCTTCGCGACGCTTTGCGCGAGAGCTGCGCCCGGCACCAGGCAGGACGCGAGCACGACAGCAAATCGCATGGGCCGCGAACGTAACAGATATAATGTGGGCCGTGCCGAACCCGACGCTGCTCGAGAAGCACCCGCTGCTCGTCCACCTCGAGAGCAGTCAGCTCGCGCGGATCGCGCAAGCGGGCGAGGTCGAGAGCTACAACCCGAACGAGCAGATCGTCGTCGAAGGCAGCCTCGGCGACGCACTGTTTCTCATCTTATCTGGCCAAGTCGCGGTGCATCGCGGGCCGCAGACGTTCGCGACACTCGGCGGCGGCGAGTTCTTCGGAGAGATGTCGCTCGTCGAGCCGGCGCCACGCTCGGCGACCGTGACGTCGATGCAGGCGACGTTCCTGTTCCGCTTGCCGCACGATGCGCTGCGCGAGCTGATCGCGACCGATCCGCACGTGTCGTCGGTGTTGCTCGTCCAGGTCGTCAAGACGCTGTCGGATCGGCTGCGCCGCGCGAATCAGATGTTGTCGAGCGTCGACATGCTCGCCGACTGGCTCGCGGGCTCGATGGTGTAGCGGTCCGTCAGTCTTTGATGCCGTCGTTGTCGGCGAGACCGAGCTTCTCGTTACACGACGCGATCTTGTGAGCGAGCATGTTCTTCGCCTCTTTGTCGGCGTGGACGCGCAGCGACTCGTAGTTGTCTTTCGCGCGCTTGTAGTCGCCTTGCTTGTAGATCGTATCGGCGTACAGCAGCATCGCTTTGCTGTTGTTCTTGCCCTCGAGCTTCGCCGCGCGCGTCGCGAGCGCGAGCGCTTTCGGCGTGTCGTTCATCTGGAACGCGGCCCACGCCTGCGCGTAGACGGCGTCGGCGGCGAACTTCGGGAACTTCTCGAGCTTCTCGTTGAGCGTCTTGACCTGCGCCCAATCGTGCTCGTTTTCGGCGGCCTGGCTCTGAGCCACGAGGCCCTTCGGCGAGTTGTCTTCGACGGCCGGCGGCGGGTTCGTCGTCGCCGCGTGCACGACCGCGCCGCTGCCGACGACCGGATGAGGCGCGGGGAGTTGCTGCGTGTGCGGGTTGCGCGGGTTGGCGTGCGTCTTGTCGATCGGCGTTTCCGACTTCGTCGGCACCACCGGCGCCGCCGAGCCGACATCGGGATTCGCGCTCGTCGGCGATCGCGTCGCTTCGTCGTCGTTGTTGGCGACGAGCATCGTGTACGCGAGCACGCCGCCGCCGCCGAGCAGCAGCAGCACGAACAGCACCCACGCGAACGTCGCCGCGCCGCTGCGCTGCTTGAGATCGACCGGCGCGCTCGGCGCGGGAATGACCTGCGCCGGCGTCATCGGCGATGCAATCGGGTTCGAGTCCGACGAGGTCGGCAGCGGCGTCGCGGGGCGCGCCAGCGCGGTATTGCGATCCGACGACGTGCGTCCACTTGGCTCGCTCGAAGCGCGCACGTTCGTGCCGGCACCCGGCGAGCGCGACACGCCCGAGCGCGTGTCCCAGACTTCCGACGCGGTACCGGCGCGCGTCGGCTGCGAGCGCACGATGCCCTCGTCGAAGTTGCGCATCGACAAGCCGGAGTTGAGCGACGCGACGACCGCGGCATCGGTCGTCATGCCCAAGATCTGCGCGACCGCGACGCCGCGGCCCGCGAGACACTTGTTGAGCTCGTACTCGAGACCATCCATCGACTGCGGTCGCTCGTCGGGATTGCGCGACATCGCGGCCTGCACGAGATCGCCGACCAGCGCCGGTAATTCGGGCCGTATGGTCAGCGGCGGCGGCGGATCCTGCGTCGCCTTCTTGGTCAGGATCTCCATGAAGTTGTCGCCGGTGTACGGCGGCTGGCCCGTGCACATCTCGTACATGATCGCGCCGAGCGAATAGATGTCGGTGCGCGCGTCGGCGGGCCGACCGGCCGCTTGTTCCGGCGCCATGTACTCGGGCGTGCCCATCGCCATGCCGGGGCTCGTCAGCCTGCGCTCGCGGGCCGCTTCGGCCTCCGTGGTCTTCGCGATGCCGAAGTCGAGCACTTTGACGACGTCGGCTTCGCCGCCGCGCGTGATCAGGAAAATGTTCTCGGGCTTGAGATCGCGATGGATGATGCCTTCGCGATGCGCCGCCGATAACGCGCGGCAGATCTGGCCGGTGATGCGCAGCGCGCGCGCGACATCGAGGGCACCTTCGCGCTCGATCACCGAGCCGAGCTCGACGCCTTCGAGATACTCCATCACGAAGTACACGCTGCCGTCGGCGGTCGATCCGGAATCGGTGACGTCGACGATGTTCGGATGGCCGATCTTCGACGCGGCGCGCGCCTCGCGGCGGAACCGCTCGACCAGATCGGGCATGCGCGAGTAACTCGCGTGCAAGACTTTGAGCGCGACGCGCTTGCCGATCTCGACGTGCTCGGCGAGATAGACCTTGCCCATGCCGCCTTCGCCGATCAGCTCGACGATCTTGTAGCGGCCGTCGACTTCGGAACCGATGTCGAGCTCGGCGGTATCCGGCTCCGCTTTGAGCGCCATCGCCGCGCTCGCGTCGTTACGAGAAGCCGTGCTCGTGCGCGGCTGCGTCTGCAGGCGGCGATCGCTCTCGCGCCGGCGATCGTTGCCCTCCTCGTCGCGATCGCTCGCGCGGCGACCGACCGAGCCGGGCTTGCGCACCGGCGCTTCGGCATCTGCTTCCGCTTTCGCGAGATCTTCGAGCGAGACCTTGTCGCTCTTCTCGATCATCAGGCGAAGCTCGTCGCTCGGCGGCATCGTCAGCGCGCGCGTGCGTACGCGCGAGATCATCTCTTGCCGCTCGGCGCGCTCGCGCGAGATGTCGTCGGAGAACAGGTCCTGCAGGAACTGCGACATCCGCGTGCCGTCGGTCGTCGGCGCGTTGTGCGCGAGCCACGACTGCAGCGCCATTCGCATCGCGTCGCAATCGGCGTAGCGATCGGCCTTGGCCGCCGCGAGCGCCTTGAGACAGATCTCGTCGAGCTCGACCGGCACGCGCGGCGCGCGCTTGCTCGGTCGCGGCGGCTCCGGGTTCTTCGCGCGTGATAGCAGATCCTGCGGCTGATCTTTACCAGGCGGAAACAGCTGGCGGCCGGTGAGCAGCTCCCACAGCACGATGCCGCTCGCGTACATATCGCTGCGACCGTC
>DASXEF010000670.1:0-15778 GCA_036490255.1 Kofleriaceae bacterium | reverse complement strand
GCGTCCTTGGCCCAGTGCTTCGTGCTCTGCGCGCCGGTCATCGATTCAGTCATCTCCTTCACGATCGAGACGAGGGTTTGCTTGTCGGTCATGGCGATCTCCTTTTTCTGGGCGGGTTGTCTGCCCGAAGAGACCGTGGTGTCTCCGGTCGCTGGAGGGTCAACACCCGAAATTGCGATTTCGCCTATGCCTCTAAAACCCGTGGCAAAGTCAGCCAGCGATGACAGGAACGGTCTCGATCGGCGACTTCTCGCGGATGACACATCTCAGCGTCAAAACGCTGCGCCACTACCACGACGTCGGCCTGTTAGCGCCGGCCGCGATCGATAAGCTGAACGGGTACCGCTACTACGCGAAGTCGCAGGTCCCGCTCGCGCAGGTGATCCGTCGCTTCCGCGCGCTCGACATGCCCATCGACGAAGTGCGCGCGATCATCAAGACGTCGGATCCGGAAGAGCGCAGCCAGCAGATCATCGCGCACCTCGCGCGGCTCGAGCAGCAGCTCGCGGAAACGCACGCCGCAGTCGCGTCGCTGCGTGCGATCGTCGAGCGACCGGAGTTGCCGCTTCCGATCGAGCAACGCGCCGTCGCGCAAGCGTCCACGATCGCGATCTCCGAACGGATCGTCGTGAAGGACGTGACCGCGTGGATGACCGCGGCGTACGCCGAGATCTACGACGCGCTCCGCTCGCAGGGTGTAAAGACGACGGGGCCATCAGGTGCGCTGTGGTCGAACGAGCTCTTCACCGACGGCGAAGGTGACGCGACCGTCTTCGTCCCGATCGCAGCGCTCGTGCGTGCGGTTGGTCGTTCGCGAGCGCTCGTAGTTCCTGCTGCCGAGCTTGCGATCACCGTTCATGACGGCGCGCATGTCGACATCGATCGGACCTACGGTGCGTTAGGCACGTACGTCGCCGAACACGAAGTCGGCGTCGATGATTTCGTCCGCGAGTATTATCTGGTCGATCAGTTCCACACGGCCGACGCCGCATCGTGGCGCACGGAGATCGCGTGGCCGATCTTCCGCGCGGCGAAACACTGACCGAAACGGCTGTTCATCGCGACAGTGACGGCAGGATCATCGCACCGGTCGCGGTGGCGACGCCGACCGAGTATTCGTGCAGCAGCTCGAGAAAGTCGCCGGTGGCGTCCGACCGACCGAACGCGAGCAGCATCGGTACGCCATTCTGAGTTCCGAGTACGTCCACGAGATTGTCGCGCACGTCGAGATCGTTGACCGACTGACCGGTCAACGTTGCCGCCGCGCTCGTGTAGCTGCGGAATCCGCCGGGGCCGAAGCTGCCACACGACACCGTGCTGCTGCCCGGGTTGCTGATGCAAACCTCGTCGGCATCAGCCCCCGTCCAACACGCCGCGACCTCCTTGGTCGGGACGATCTGGATCGCCTCGGTGGCACCGGCAACCGAGATCGTCGCCTGGTTCGGGTTCGTGGCGAGATGCGCGACCGGTGCAACCACGAGGTCGTTTGTCCCTGCGATGCCGACGATCACTCCAGGCGGTACGCCTTCGACCGCGGTTGGCGCCGTGTGCAACTCACCATTCGCTCCGAGCACGAATGCCGACAACGTTCCATTCTTCTCCGAGACGTATGCGTAGCCACCCGCGAGGGTGACCTGTGCAGCAGAGCCGTCGCCCAAGAGCAACGGTTGGCTACTCGTCGGTTGCGTGCGTCCGTCGGCGAAGTGCAGCAAGCGCGTCCCGGTCAACACGTACGCGCCGTGGTCGTCGACCGCCCCAGACAGCGTTGCCTCGCCGCCCGTCTGCAGCGTCGTCGGTGCGACGAGTCGACCATTCACCTCGGAGAACAGGATCGCGTTCGCCGTCTGATTGGTGACGAGCACCACGTGGCCACGATGAGCCAGCGAGCCGCCGATGTTACCGGCGGTGGTGGCGAGTGAGCCGACCGCGGCCGACTGCGTGGTCGCGCCGGTGTTGACGTCCTTACAGATCACACTCGCGGGCTGCCCAACCGCCGAGGCGCCGAGCGCACAAATCTGGGGAGCCGCGAAGGCCGTTGCCGACGAAAAGAGAGCTGCGATGATTCCGAAGCCGGTGCGAGACATCTAGACCGTCCTGATGAAAGTGATTCGACGATCGAACGCATTCCGATCGTGCCGACGCGACTACGCCGAGCGCCGATGTCGGTTACCGCGACTCGATCAAATGTTTGTCGGAGGCGCGACCAGGTTTGCCTCGTCATGTTGGAAGCCCTTCCAACATTTGTGTGACACGGCCGTCACGCCTCGGCGCGCGGGTCAGTTCGACACTGCCGACGACGTTCGCGCTTGGAAGTAGATCGGGCAATTGACCAGCGGACCATGCGCGTCGAGCAACGGTGCCGCTTCGGCGCTCGCGGCATCGTGCACGCGATCGAACGCGGCGCGGTCGTAGACGTGTACCGCCCACAGCGGTGAGTAATCGGTATCGCCCGGCACGCTCATCACCACGTTGTGGGTCTGGATCGAGCCGGCGGTCTGAAACCCCGACGGCGGACCGGCGCCGTGAAACGTCACGAAGATCGGCGACGTCGGCACGGCGCCCGTTTCGGTGGCGGCCAGCGGCGGATCGAACCGCAGGCACGTCACGCGCGCGCCGCGGTACCACAGCTCGGTCACCGTCGCCGCGTCCGCGATGGTGCCGCGCGGTACGATCGGACAATCGAGGACCGTCGTGTCTGGCCGCACCGCGAGCTGGTGGCTGCGAATGTCAGCCGCGCTCGTGATCGCGACGCCGTCGGGGACGTCGACCACAGCGACGCGCCAGAAATCGCTGTACGTCGGGTCTCCCGGCAACGCGTCGACGACGTCGCCGATCGCGCGGCCGCGCTGCATCAGCCGCCACAACGTCGCCGGCCGATCGCGTTGCACATCGAAGTTGTAGTAGCGAACGATCGACCCGTCCGGCGCGAACCCCTGCGTCGAAAATGGCGCGTGCGACAGATCGATCGGTTGATCCGGCCGCGGTAACGCCGGGTTCGCGGAGCGCTTCATCAAGTGCGCGGCGGTGTCGCTGAACCGATCGATGTGAATCGCGCTGCCGCTCGCGCATGCTGCAAGCGCGACGAGCGCGAGCGCAGGGCGGCTCACGCGAGACCGGCGATCGACATTCCGCCATCGACGACGACGTTCTGTCCCGTCATGTACGACGACGCCGGCAGGCATAGAAACGCGATCACCGACGCGATCTCGTGAGGCTCGGCGACGCGACCGAGCGGTGTGCGCGCCACGATCGGACCGCTGACCGCCGCTTGCGCGAGGATCGGCTCGGCGAGTGGTGTGCGCGTGAACCACGGCAAGACCGCGTTGACGCGGATCTTATCCGCGGCCCATTCGACGGCCAACGCGCGCGTGAGCTGCGAGAGCGCGGCCTTGATCGCGCCGTAGATCGCCGTGTTGCGGACGCTCACCATGCCCGCGACCGAGCTGACGTTGACGACCGCTGCACCGTCGGCTGCTTTCAGCTCGGCGTAGAGTCCCTGCGTCAACATCGCGGCCGAGGTGAAGTTGAGTGCCACCAACCGATCGATGTCGTCGACGGTGAATTCGACGAACGTCTTGCGAAGACCCGCGCCTACGTTGTTGACGAGGGCGTCGAGCGCGCTGCCGCCGCGACGGATCGCATCGACGACACGGGTGCGGCCTTCGACGGTCGTGACGTCGGCGACGACCACGTCGCCTGCAAGCCGCTTCGCGCTCCACTCGCGCCGCGTCTCGTCGGCGCGCGCTTCGTCGCGGCCGACGACGGTCACGGTGGCACCGAGCTCGAGCAAGCATTCGGCCGTCGCCCGACCGATTCCGCGCGTGCCGCCGGTGACGAGCACGCGCTTGCCGTGCAGCGACCAGCGCGCGCTCACGGCTGGCTCCCGAGATGCGCGGCGTCGATCGCGGCGAGGATCTGCGCCGTCGATGGCCGCACGGTGATCGTCGGATCATCGTGCGCCCATCGGATCACGCCCTGCTTGTCGATCAAGAACAGCGCTGGAATCGCGATCGTGTGATGGGTCTGACCGGACGACTTCTCGAGATCGACGCCGAAGCTCTTCATCTTCGCGAGGGTGGCGTCATCGACGTGGTTCGCGACATGAAACGCATTGATGAACGCGAGGCGACTATCGCTGAGGACGGGAAACGGAATCGTGTACGTCGCGTTGGTCTTCGCGCCTTCTTCGGGCACGTCGACACTGACGGCGACCGGCAGCACACCGCGCTTCTGATACTCGGGATAGGCGCCGGTCATCTCGTGGATCTCGTAGTTGCAGAACGGGCACCATCCGCCGCGATAGAACACGAGCAAGAGCGGTCCCTTCGCGACGAGATCCGCGAGGCGGACGTGCTTGCCGTCGAGATCGAGCGCGTCGACGTCGGGCACGTGCTCGCCGACCGCGAGGCCCGTGCCGGGCGCCAGCGTTCCGAGTTGGTCGGCGGGCGTCGGGGTTGTCGGCTTCGGCGTCGGTGCGTGTTTCGTGGGAGCGTCGCCGCCTGCGGGCTTCGAGCACGCGGCGGCGGTGAACATCGCGATCGCGACCACTGCGACGCGGATCACGGGAGCCTCTCGAGTGCGTCGAGGATGGCCGCCGGCTCCAGCCGCACGGTGTAATCGGGATCGACGTGGGCGAGCACGACCTTGCCGGCGCGATCGACGACGAACGTGCCTGGCATCGGCAGCTCCCACGATTCGTCGCCGTTGAACTTCGGGATCGGGTTTCCGAACTGCGTCTGGAGCTTCTGAAGCGCGTCGCTCAGCTTGTAGACCAGGCCGTATTGCCGCGCGACGCGATTGCCGACGTCGCTCAGTACAGGGAACTCGAGCTGCTTCTTCTGGACATCTGAAAGCGAATGATCCGGAGTCTGTGGCGAGATCGCGACGAGCTGTGCATCGCGCTCGTGGATCTCGTCGAGGACGTGTTGATAGCTGCGTAGCTGAAGGTCGCAGAACGGACACCAGCCGCCGCGATAGAACGAGAGGACAACCGGTCCGCGGCCGAGCAGCGTCGACAGTCCGACGCGCGTGCCGCGCGGATCAGGCAAGGTGAAATTGGGTGCAGTCTCGCCAACTCTCAGCGAGTGCGCCGTGATCTCCGAGACTGCAAGCTTCTTGAGCTCCGCACCGAGCGTCGCGATCACCTCGGGCGGTGCCGCCTTCGCCATGTTCGCGGTGAACGCGGCGATCTGATCTTTCAGAGCATTGGCTTCGATCATGACGGACTCCTCTGCGTTAGGGATGCATCGAGCCAGCGCTCGACTCGCTTCAGTTGGCTCGCAAGCAGCTCGCGAGATCGCATCGTGTGCGCGAGCAACATCGTTCCCTGGATCGAGGCGACGAGGTCGGTCGCACGAGCGCGCGCCTCACGGGCGCCTAGCCCGGCGCTCTGGAACTGGTCCTCGGCGAACTCGAGGTAAACCTCGAGCAATCGTCCGGCGGCTTTCGCGAGCGGCGCACGCGCACCGAGCTTCTCGAGCTCCTGGCACAAGCTCCCGTGAGGGCAGCCGAACTGGACGATCGACTTCGAGTCGAGTGGCGCGCGAACCAGCTGGAGCAAGCATGTGCGCGGATCGCGATGCTTGGCCGCCCAGCGCGAGAACATCGCGCGCAGATCGGTTTCGTGCGCGGCGATCACCGCCTGTGCGATCGCATCCTTGGTCTTGAAGTAGTAGTAGACGTTGCCGAGCGGCACGCCTGCACGAGCAGCGACGTCCGCGAGGGTCGTGCGAGCAAAGCCCTGCTCGTGCAGCAGCCGTCTAGCCGACTGAACGAGAACGGCGCGCTTTTCTTCCGAGGCGTATGCGGCCGGCATCGATGTTGGTTAGATAACTAACATGGAATGCCGGCGCGCGCACGTCGCGATCGGGGCTTTAGCGTGAACACTCGAATGGACCTAGCGCGCCGTCGACGCAGCTCCCGTTCGTGCTCGAGCCGGCTCGTTAGCGAGCACCGGTGCTCGCGCGTTCGATCGCACTCGCGACAAATGCGGGCTGCGACTCGTAGAGCGCGTGGCTCGCCTTCACTTCGCTGACCGACGAGCCAGCGCGTTGCGACATCGCATGCTGCGCGGGCGGCGGGATCATCTTGTCGTCGGTCGAGATCACGTACCAGCTCGGCTTCGTGCGCCACGCCGGCCGCGTCACCGCGCCTTGGAATGCTTTGACGCCCCACGGCACCTGCGAGTCTGCGCGGAACGCGGCGATCGCCGGATCGAGATCGGCGGCGAACGACGCGGCGAACTTCGCGCGGTCGAGAAACACGAAGCCATCGACCGGCGGCAAGATCGGCGGCACCGCAGCGCCCGGCGGCGGGTTCGCGATCATCGACGCGACCGACTCGCCTTCATCGGGCGCAAACGCCGCGATGTACACGAGCGCGGCGACGTTCGGGTGATTGCCGGCCTCGGTGATCACGACGCCGCCGTACGAGTGACCGACGAGGATCGTCGGGCCATCTTGCAGATCGAGGATGTGATTCGTCGCGGCGACATCGTCGGCGAGCGACGTGGTCGGGTTCTGCACGATGCTGACGCGGAAGCCCTTTGCGCGCAGCATGCCGTACACGCGCTCCCAGCCGGAACCATCGACAAACCCACCGTGGACGAGGACAACGTTCTTGATCGAGCTCATTTGAATCACGATTTCCTTCTTGTCCCTGAGACGCGGCACCCTCCGCGGCCTTACCTCGCGCTCGAACGATTTCCAAACTGCCGGAATCGTGAGAAGACTCGTGCGTGGAGCAGGGCGATCAGTTCTGGGTCGACGGGCTGCGCGGCGCGAACGACGCCGCCGTCGTCGCCGAGCTGCGCGACTTCGTACGCCGCACGCTCGCCAAGGGCTTCGGCCGCCAACTTCAAGATGCAGATCTCGACGACGTGACGCAGGACTGCCTGCTCCGCGTGCAGCAAAAGCTCGACACGTTCGCTGGCCAGAGCAAGTTCACGACGTGGGCGGCAACGATCGCGGTGAACACCGCGTTGTCGGTCCTGCGCAAGCGCCGCTACGAGCACGTCAGCATCGACGAGGCGAGCGAGCGCGCCGATTGGTCGACCGATGCGCGCAGCGACGACGATCACCGCGTCGCGTTGCTCCAACGCGGGATCGCCGAAGCGCTGACCGACCGGCAGCGCGAAGCAATTCGAGCCGCGCTCGGCGGCCTGCCGCTCATGGAGCTCGCGCGGCGTTACGGCGTCAGTCAGGGCGCCGTATACAAGCTGCTCCACGACGCCCGGCGACGGCTCAAACACTTTCTCGAGCTAGAGTCTGACGGAGCGCTGTCATGAGCGACGACACAAAAGCGGTGACCACGCTCGGCCGATTGCTCGACAACACGCGCGAGCAGGAGATCGATTGCGATCGCTTCCTCGATCTACTCGCGCCGTATCTCGACGGCAGGATCAGCGATGCCGAGCTTCGCGAGCAGCTCGCGCACCACGCACAACAATGTCCGGAGTGCAGCGAGGAGCTCGCGATCGTGAAGCGAGCCCTCGATCCCGACTAGATGACGCTCCGGATACGATCGAACGATCGCGTTTGCTAAGGTCCGCACCGGGTGACGGACCAAGCGCAGAGCATCGCCATTTCGTACGAGCTCGACGGCGAGATCGTGCTCTGGCGGTTTCGCAACCGCCAGCTCGTCTGGCGATTCGCGGTCGCGCGTGACGACGACGCCCACCACGGTAGCCGACATGGCCCCGAGCAAACCGGTTCTCGAAGCCGTAGATGACCGAGCCGCCTGCGGTACGAATTCGCGAGATCGAAGCGTGGCTCGCGGTCCTTTGCGCAGACCCACAACCGTCAGTGACGACGGAGAACGCGATCGCAGCGCTTCGGCAAATGCGCGCCGAGTTGGCGTCGACGCGAACATTGGATGCTCGCGATAACTAACTTAGTCATGCCGCACGTAGACGGCCGGTGTCGTCGAGCGAATAGCGCCGGCCGCGCCACGTCACGGTGTGATTCAGCTTCGTGCTCAACGCAACGCCCGCTGCGATGAACGGCAGCGCAGCTGCGACCCAATAGTGTCGCAACGCGACGCCGGCGCCGCCGATCAATCGATTCAAACGGACCTGCGACAGCGTGAATAGCGCGAGCGCAGCTAGGCCCGTTGCGAGCACGGTCGCGCTCGAGATCGCGATGCCTGCGATGACCGTCGCCCACGTCCCAAATCCGGCTACCGCACGGAGCCAACCCGCAGTCTTGAATCCGTCGGGCAGGCCGCTCTGCGCGAAGAACAGCCATTTGCGAAAAACCGGCAAGAACTCGACGAGCCGCATCCCGCCGATGACGAGCGGCACTCGCGTCGTCGCGATCACGTTCGCGAAGCCGGTCTCGAGCATGCGGCGGCCGAGGAACATGTCATCGACGAGCTCGCCTTCGGCTGCGCGCATCGTGCCGATCGCATCGAGTGCCGAAGCGCGGATGATCATGAACTGCCCCATCGCGAACGGCACGTGGCCACGCTCGTCGGCGAGCCGATCGATCGCCGCGCCGTACCACGCGTTCACGAGCAACTCGTAGCCGACGTCCCCGGTTTGCGCGTCGCTGGCGACCGCGACCTTCGGCGCGAACGCGATGCCGTTGTGCGGATCGCTCTCGAGCAGCGCGACGAGCTCGCGGAGCGCATTTGGTTGCGGTCGTGTATCCGAGTCGCTGAACGCGAGCACGTCTGCGGTGACGAGCTCGCTGCCGAGGATCATCTTGTGGATCTTGCCGGTCCGATTCGGCGGCGGCTCACCGGTGAGGACTACACGCGCTGTGCGGTCGGGATGGGCGGCGATCGCCGCTTCCACGAGCGCATAGCTGGGATCGGTGGCGTCGTCGAGCAAGAACAGAAACTCGATACGACCGGGGTAGCTCATCGCGAGCAACGCGTCGAGATTTTCGCGCGCGCCCGGATCGCGTCCGCGAATCGGCCGCAGGGCGGCAACGCTGGGCCACGTGCGAGGCGATTCGACGGCGAGGCGTGGCCGCACGCGCTTCGCGAGCCATAGGTGATGTGTCGCGATGACGATGATCATCGCTGCACCGAGCAGCTCGGGGGTAAGAATCATGGCTCGACGCGAATGCAAGCGCGTGACCGAGCCGCGACGCACGGTGTCTGCGTTACCGACGCGGTGCCTGCCGGCTCTCCAGCAGACGTGTACGGATCTCCGGCATGCGTGCCTCGAATCCGACGGCGCGAGCGGATCTCCACCGGCGCGACGCATGCACAGGTGCGTGCTGTTGGAGGTGCATTATGAACAAGTCGCTCACCATGCTTCTGCTCGTTGCTCTATCGGCATGCGAATCGTCGATGCACGAGCCGCCACCTATCAAGACGCTCGCGTCGAACGCGGTGCACGACGGCCGCGGTGCCGACGAGCTCGTGCGCGCGGCGGATGCTGCATGGAGCCGCCGAGGCGAGCGCGGCCAAGCCGAAGCCGCGCAAGACGCGTACCTCGGCGCCGCGGCGATCGCCCAACAGCGGACCGACGCGTTGCTCGGCGCG
This sequence comes from Kofleriaceae bacterium, assembly GCA_036490255.1. Classification (GTDB taxonomy): domain Bacteria; phylum Myxococcota_A; class Polyangia; order Haliangiales; family Haliangiaceae; genus JABFXX01. The sequence continues at coordinate 6,286 of DASXEF010000670.1, read as the reverse complement.
ATGCGGGCGATCCACTACCGCGTCGAAACCGAAGATGGGATCGCGAAGGGCGCGCTCACCCACGAAGGCGTGCAGATCGGGCAATGGTGTATGCGCCTCTCGCCCCGTGACGCGGCGTGCATGTATCGCCTCGCGATCGCACTCGGCCAGGAAGCGCGCGAACACCCGCTCGAGGCGAAAGATGCGCTCGACCACATGATCGCTCTGCTTCACGAAGCGATCGCGATCGATCCGACGATCGACGCGAGTGGTCCGCACCGCGTGCTCGCGCTGGTGCTCGTGCGCGCCCCGTCGTGGCCCGGTCCCGGCGATGCGGAGCTGGGTCTCGACGAAGCACGCGCAGCGGTTGTCGCCACGCCGGACGCCGCCGAGAACCAACTCGCGCTCGCTGAAGCACTCGCCGCAAATGGCTCGGCGGCTGAAGCGCAGGACGCATATCGCCGCGCGGCGGCGCTCGCCGAGTCGCTTCGCGATCCTGAGGCCGTTGCCTGGCGATCGCAGGCGCGCGCCGCACTCGCCTCAGCGAGGTAGCCGAACCGTGAACGTCGTCTGTTCGTTCTGCGAACGCACGTCGACCGCGCCGGCGTGGGCATTCACGATCTGATGCACGATGAATAGGCCGAGTCCGAGGCCACGCGCGCCCGACTTCGGTGCTTGCCAGAACGGTTCGAAGAGTTTGTCGATCGCGTCGCTCGGAATGGTCGGCCCTCGGTTCGTCACGCCGAACATCACGGCCTCGTTGTCGGCGGTGACGGTCACGCTCACCGGCGACTCGCGCGCGCCGTGAGTGAGCGCGTTCCCGACGAGATTCGCCATCACCTGACCGATTCGACTCACGTCCGCCCGAGCGCGGAGCTCGCCGCGAGCATCGAGCGTGATGTCGCGGGTCGGGTTCGCCGCGCGGAGCTCGTCGACGACGGCACGGGCGACGCCCGAGAAATCGCAGCTCTCGAGCGCGAGTGTCGGAACACCGCGAAATCGGATCTGCGTGAAGTCGAGCAGCGACGAGATCATCTGCTCCATTCGCTGCGCGGATTGATGAATATGGCGCAAGCCTTCTTGCGAGCGCTCGGCCACATCGGCGCGCTGTGACAGTGTCGACGACAGCGATAGGACCGCGGCCACCGGATTGCGCAGATCGTGGCCTAGGATTCCCATCACGCGCTCGCGATACGTGAGCTCGCGCCGCAGCTCGGCGTGCAAGCGCGCGTTCTCGACGATCTGCGCTGCGCGGCGCGCGATTTCGTCGGCAATCGCGAGGTCGGCGGCGGAGTGGCGGCGCCCCGACTCGGGACCGAACGCGAACGTCGCGACCGCCGTCGTCGTTCCCATCACGACGAACGGCACGACGATCGCCGTGGTCGCGTCGAGCTGTTGAAGCAACGAATAACGGACCGGGTCTCGCGCTCGCAATTCGTCGTCGACGCGAACGATGTAGCTCGCCTCGTCGCTCACGTGGCGCGGCGCGGCCGCGCGCAGTAATCGCTCGGCGAGCGCCGAACGGTCGACGTCGGGATGCACGACGGTCGAACACTTGGTCTCACCGCCCTGAACGAGCTCGAACACCGTCCAATCGGCAAGCTCTGGAATCGCGAGGCCGGCGGCGCGGGATAGGATTCCTTCGAGGTCGGTCGCGCCGGCGACTAGGCCGATCTTCGACAGCAGCTGGAGCCGCCCTTCGGCCTGCTTGCGCCCGTGGATCTCGCGGCTCGCGATCGCGATGGCCTCCAGTGCGCCGTCCGGCTTGTAGACGGGACGAAAATGGTGCTCGTGCCAGAGCGCGCCGTTCGCCGTCGGCAGCAGGAACTCTTCAGCGATCGTCTCGCCGCTGGATGCGCGCGCGACGAGGCTGCGCACGTACTGCTTGTGCTGCTGTGATCCCGGTCCATCGACCGTGCTCGATCCGATCATGTCCGCGCGCGAGCGGTCGTAAAGCGTGCGCGAGACTTCGCCGGCCGAGCGATTGAGAAACAACACGCGCGCTTCGGGATCGAGCAAGATCACATGGTCGTCGAGCGCGTCGAGCATCGCGACGAGGCGGCGATTGTCGTCGCCGAGCACGGACTCCGTGATGGCGGAGAACCACTCGGCGACGGCGCGAAGCTCTTTCGCCGAGACGTCGCGCTCGATCGCGTCGAGCATCGCCGCGGCGACGATCCGGATCGTATGCGTCACGCGGTCGACGCTGGTCGGCGTCGGCGGCTCCGCGACGCTCGCGGTTCGCAGCGACCGCGCCAGCTCCACGAGCGCCGTGCTCGCGAGCTCGTTCGATGCGGAATCGAGCATGGGCGCGATGCGCCGGAGCACCTCCGGCGTCACACGCTCCACGACGTCTGCGACCGAGCTCATCCGCGACCGAGGTCAGCATGGCCGCTCTCCGACGCGGCGGCAAGACCCGCATTCAGCGCGAGCCGCCGAGGTCGAAGCGACCCGCGAGCCCGGCGAAGCCGACGAAGTTGACCTTCTTGTCGTCGATTTCGGTGAACTTCGTCGTCATCGGAGAGTCCTCGCTGACGTACATGTTCAGGCTGGCGCCGATCACCGGAGTGATCGAGATGTTTTGATCGACGCGATAGTCGGCGCCGATCTGCAACCGCGCGAGCTCGAGACCCTGCAGCGACGTGTTCTTGCCCGATTGCGGCGACAGCCATAGGCCGCGCCAGCCGGTGCCGACGCTCACCCACGGGTCCACCGAGCGGTCGGCGCGCAGATGCAACGTGCCTTGAACGCCAGCGGTCGCGCCGTAGACGTCGGTCTGGTCATCGATCTGGTTGCCGGTCGCGTACTGCGAGAACGATCCGTACGCGCCGACCGCGAACATCGGGTTGATGCGATACATCGCGTCGAGCTCGACAGCGCCACCGGCACGGGACACATCCTCGAGGTGCTGGTTGATGCCGCCACCGAGTGGACCGGCACCTTGCGTGTAGCCGGTTCCGATGCCCAGCTCGATCGCATTCGCCGGTGCGGCGACGTGGTGATCGAAGCTGGCGTCGAGGGAGTCGGTGTCGTCGGCGTATGCGACCGAGCCGGCGAGCAACGAGGTGAGCGAGACTGCAAACAGAGTCGTGGTCTTCATAGCGATTTCCTTTGTGATGGAGCGCTGAGCTCCGATGTCGTGATCGTTGCTTCAGCAACGGACGAGCCAACGCGTGGATGGCCGCAGTCGCGAAATTCGCGCGATGCGATGTCGGCTCGCCGGCACATGTCGAGTTGCCGCCAGCTCGCCGACTAGACAGCTTGCCGAAAACGATTCAGCGGTCGAGCAGGTTGTGCTCGACCGCCGACCATCGACGCGATGTCGATGCGATCAGGCCGCGACTGCAGCTGCGACGCCAGCGTGCTTGGTCTCCGCGCGCGCATCGAGACTCAGCGCGCCGGCGCCGTGCACTGCGAACGTTAGCGCGCCGCCGATGAGGGCGACGTTCTTCATGAACATCACCATCTGTAGCTGATGCATCATCGGATCGGTGACTGCCCAGAAGTTGTGCATCATCAGCGTCACCGGCGCGAGGAACACGACCAGTGCGAGCGCACCCCAACGCGTCTTGTAGCCGAGCGCGATGCTCAAGCCACCGAGCAGCGCGAGGATGCCCGATAGTGGCACCGCGAGACTCGCGAGCGGAACGCCTTGCGCCGCGGCGTAGGCGATCGTGTCCGCCTTGAAGTGGCCAGCCGCGGCGCTGATGAATACGAGAGCAAACAGGATTCGTCCGGTGAGAGTTGTGATCTTCATGGCGACCGGTGATTGCAACCATTCCGCCAGATCGATCTCCGCGAATGATCTCGAGTCCGCTGCCGGATCGGCCGACGAGGTGCCGGCGGACCGGCAGCTACTCCTTCGTCAAGCCGTACTTCTTCAGCTTGTCGTACAGCGTCGCGCGATTGATCTGCAGTCGACGCGCGGTCTCCGATTGATTGCCACCGCAGTTACGCATCGCGAGCGTTAACAGGTTGCGCTCGAACGCTTCGACTTGTTCGCGGAACGAAGGCCCCGAGTCGGCGCTGGAGATGTCGAGCGCGGATCCAGGCTCGTGCGGCTGCTGCAGCGCCTCGAGCCCGACGATCTTCGTCGTCGCGAGTGCGACGCCGCGCGCGATCGTGTTCTCGAGCTGCCGCACGTTGCCGGGCCACGCTTGCTGTTCGAGGTTCTGAACCAGCTCGGGCGAGAGCTGCACGACATAGTCGAGCCCGTAACGCTCGCTGTATTTGCGCGCGAACTCGCGTGCGAGCAAAGCGATGTCGCTCTTTCGGTCGCGCAGCGGCGGCACCGACAGCTCGATCACGTTGAGGCGGTAGTATAGATCTTCGCGGAACCGCCCTGCGGCGACCTCGGCTGCGAGATCGCGATGCGTGGCGGCGACGACGCGCACGTCGATCTTCTTTACCTGCGTCGAGCCGACGGGTTGGACTTCGCGCTCTTGTAGAACGCGCAGCAGCTTGGCCTGGAGCGCCGCCGGAAGCTCGCCGATCTCGTCGATGAACAACGTGCCGCCATCGGCTTGGACGAAGTAGCCATCATGCCCGGCGGTCGCGCCGGTGAACGCGCCTTTGACGTGGCCGAACAACTGCGACTCCGCGAGCTCGGCGGGGATCGCGGCGCAGTTGAACACGACGAGCGGATGCTTCGCACGCGCGCTGTTCGCGTGGAGCAGCGACGCGACGAGCTCTTTGCCCGTGCCGGTCTCACCGTGAACGAGCACGGTGACATCTTTCGCGGCGACGCGCGTCGCGGTGTCGAGCAAGCGGCGCAACGCCGAGCTTTGACCGATGATACGTACGCCGCTCGCGTGCTCGAGTGCTCGCTCGCGTTCGACCTGACGGAGCCGGCGTGTCTCGGCCGCGCGCTCGATCGTGAAGAACAGCTCGTCGTTGTCGAACGGCTTGCTCAGGTAGTCGTACGCGCCTTGCTTCAACGCACGCACCGCGAGCCGCTCGGAGCCGTGGGCCGTCACCAGGACGACGGGCAACGCCGGATTCGCAACGCGAACTTTCTCGAGTAACTGCATGCCATCGAGGTCCGGCATCATGTAGTCCGACACGACGACGTCGACGTCGTCGAGCAGTGCGAACGCGGCCGTCGCACTCTGGGCCGACACGACCTCGAGGCCGTGTGCTTCGAGCGCTTCCTGCACCGCGAAGCGAAGCGCGGGCTCGTCATCGACGATCAAGACTCTGGTCATGCGAATGCTCGGGTTTCGATTGGCAGCGCGATGGTCGCGATCGTACCGACACCGGGCGTGCTCTGATACTCGAGCGTGCCGCCGTGTTGCGCGATTGCAGTTTTCGCGATCGCGACTCCCAATCCAGTTCCGTGCTCGCGCGTCGTGAAGAACGGCGTCCCGAGCCGCGTCGTGATCGCTTTGGTCATTCCGCGACCGGTATCGCGAACGACGACGCTCGCGATCGATCCGCCGAGGTGATAGCTCACCGTGACATTCCCGCCGCGCGGCGTCGCTTCGATCGCGTTGCACACGACGTTCACGATCGCCTCCTTGAGTAGTCGAGCGTCGGCTTGCAGCGAGCCGCCGGCACCGTCGACGGAGAGCGCGACGCCGGCGGCCTCAGCGCGTCCGGTCACGAGCGTCGACACGTCGGCCATCAGCTCGTCGAGCTGGATCCGCGAGACCTGCGCGTCGACGAGCGGGCGCGCGAGATCGAGATACTCGCGCAGGATCGAGCTGATGCGGTCGACCTCGACAAGTGCGACCTCGAGCCGCCGCAGCGACTTGCCGTCGGTCGCGTGTTTGGCTTCGACTTGCACGAGACTCTTGATCGCGGCAAGCGGGTTCTTGAGCTCGTGCGCGAGCTTCGTCGTCATCGATTCCATACCGCGCCGCCGACCTTCGGCGTCGACGAGCGCGCCCTCGCGGAGTCGCGCGAGGCACTTGGCTTGCGAGCTTTGGATCTCGAGTAACGCCGCAACCCGGCGGCCGATCGCCCACGTCGCGAGCACGGTCGACCATGCCGCGAGCACTGCGAGCTCGCGGGTCGAGAATGGCGTCGGCCCGGCGGGCTGAACCAGCGCCAGCAAGAGGCCGATGGTCAGCGCGGCGAGCGCGATATCGCGCCACTGTGGGCGCAGCATCGTCCACGAGATCGCGATCGGAACCGCGACGAGTGGCAACAGCGGGCTCGTGAAGCCGCCGGTCGCGACCACGGCAAGTAGTGACGACGCGCGCATCGCGTAGATCGGGCGAAACGACGAGGCGTCGTAGTTGGCCTTGCCGGGCGACGGCACCACGACGTACGCGATCATGAAGCTCAGCGCGGCGATCGCGAGCAC
>DASXEF010000553.1:0-2080 GCA_036490255.1 Kofleriaceae bacterium | reverse complement strand
GGCCGCCGAGCGCGTCGCGCGCGTTCTCGACGAGGTTGAGCAGCACCTGGTTGATCTGGCCCTTGTCGGCATCGATACGCGGCAGATGATCGGCGAGCCGCAGCTCGACCGGCGGTGTGCCGCCTTTATAGAGCGCGAGCGACGCGGTCACGATCTCGTTGAGATCGGCGCGGCCGAGCTCGGGCTTCGGCATCCGCGCGAAGTCGGAGAACTCGGCGACGATGCGCTTCAAGCGATCGGCTTCTTCGAGCACGGTCGCGGTCGATTCTTCGAGAATCTCGGCGAACTCGGGGTGCTGCTTCTTGTAGCTCTTGCGCAGCGTATCCATCGCCATCTGGATCGGTGTGAGCGGATTCTTGATCTCGTGGGCGAGCCGGCGCGCGATGTCTTGCCACGCCGCGATCCGCTCGGCGATCACGAGCTTCTCCTTCGACGTCTTGAGATCTTCCATCATGAAGTTGAACGCGCTCGCGACCGCGCCGACCTCGTCGTTGTCGCGCACCGGGACGCGGTGATCGAGCTCGCCGCGCGCGGCCGCGAGCGAGCCTTCGACGAGCACGTCGAGGTCGCGCACCGTGCGACGCGCGACGAGCATGCCGACGAGCACGACGCCCGCGAGCGCACCGAGCGCGAGCAACACGCTCGTCAACGTCAGGCTGCGCACGACGCGCGCGAGCTCGTTGTCGGAGACCGCGACCTCGACGTACGCGACCGGCTTGTGATCCGGGCCGAGCATCGGCACGCGGATCGGCGGATCGTTCGCGATGTGCGTCCATTCTGCGTCGCCGTTTTTCGGCGGCAGCACGAGCTCGCCGCTCGCCATCACGATGCGCGCGTCGACGGTCTTGCCGTAGACCGATTCGAGCAGCGCATCTGTGATGCGGCGCCCCGCCCACAGCGCGACGGTGTAACCGGTCTCGACATCGTGCGCGAGCCGCGCCGACTCGACGACGAGTACGGTCTCGACCGTGTGCGGCGTCATGATCGTGTCGCGCGAGAAATACGGCGCGCCGTTCGTCGTCTCGGCGCGCTGGCGCACGATCGGCAGCGGATTCGGGTCGCGAATCTGGCCGTGATAATGCGGCGAGACGAGCACGACGTCGTCGGGCCCGGTGATCGTCAAGATGTCGAGCGCGAGCCCGCGCATCGTCGGGCCCGCTTGCTCGTTGAGCCAATGCTGCGCGTCGGGCGACGGCGCGCCGCTACCTTGCGCGACGTCGGCGAGCAGCGTGCCGACGAACGGGTGATCGCGCGTCGCGAGCGAGCCCGCGGCCTGCGCGACTTGCGCTTCCATCGTCTCGAGCGAGGTCTCGACGGTGCGCTGCGCCTGCTCGCGCCGCGCGTGGTAGTCGTCGCGCATGTTGTTGACGATCACGCTGCGCGTGACCACGGCGGCGATCGTGATCGGCACGAGCGCGGCGACCGCGACCGTGACGGTGAAGCGGACGCGCAGCTTCACGGCTTGCCTCGCACCGGCGAGCCGAACAGGAACGCATCGGCGAGGCACGGCCGGCCCATCGCATCGAGCTCGAGGCCTTTGAGATCGGTGCGGTGCCACAGCCGCAGCGAGCGAAACATCAACGGCACGATCGGCAGATGATCGCCGAACAGCTTCGCGAGCGTCGCGGAATCTGCGCCTTGTTGCAGCGGCAACAGCGCCGCCGGATCGTTGCCGGCGGCAAACGCGGCCGCCCACCACACCGGCGCCGCGGCGACCGGCTCGGCGAGCTGGCCGATCCACAGATCGGCCTGGCCGCGACCGACGCGATCGCGCAACACCTGCGCGCTCACCGGCGTGATCGTCCACGCGATGCCGAGCTTGTCGAGCGCGTGGCCGACGCGTTCGGCGATCTCGCGATCGTCGGGCCGCGTATCCTCGACGAGGATCTCGAGCGATAGCGCGCCGCCGCGCAGCTCGGCCACGCGCGTCGCGGCGTCGGCGAGCTGGGCCTTCGCCGCGGTCAAGTCGCCGAGCGTCGCCGCGTTGTCGATCGACGGACCGCCGGCTTCCAGCGGCAGCGGCACGCGCGCCGGCAGCACGCGCTCGCCGCTCGTCACGTTCGTGAGGCCACCGCGCGCG
>DASXEF010000514.1:0-1546 GCA_036490255.1 Kofleriaceae bacterium | reverse complement strand
TCTTCTTCGTCGTGCGGCGACTGCCGAACGTCTCGGTGACGCACTCGAAAGAGTTCAAGCGCCGCCGCATCCTCAACTGGCTGCCGCTCGGTCTGACGTACGCGTTCCTTTACATGGGCCGCTACAACCTCAACGGCCTGCTCGACGCGAACGTGATCGACGGCCAGACGTTCGGCGACGTCGACGCCGTCGGCTCGTTGGTCTACGGCATCGCGTTTCTCGTCAACGGCCCGCTCGCCGATCGGTTCGGCGGTCGCGCGACGATCTTGGTGGGAGCGGCTGGCGCGGCGATCGCGAACGCGGCGATCGGTCTGATGATCTGGCACGTCGGCGGCGCGCCGTCGAAGCTCGTGCTCACGCTGCTGTTCGCCGCGAACATGTACTTCCAGAGCTTCGGCGCCGTCGCGATCGTCAAGGTCAACGCGTCGTGGTTCCACCTGCGCGAGCGCGGCACGTTCGGCGGGATCTTCGGCATCCTGATCTCGCTCGGCCTGTATCTGTCGTTCGACTGGGCGCCGAAGATCGCGAGCTGGACGTCGCTGCCGTGGCTGTTCCTCGCGCCCGCAGCATTGATCGGCCTGTTCTTCGTGCTGTCGGCGCTGTTCGTGCGCGACACGCCCGCCGACGCCGGCCTCGCCAACTTCGACGTCGCCGATGCGACGAGCGGCGACGAAGGCCCGCGCGATCCGGCCTACAAGGTCGTGTGGAAGCTGCTGTCGAACCGCATCGTGTTGATCATCGCGTTCATCTCGCTGTGCAACGGCTTCTTGCGCCAGGCGGTGCTCAAGTGGTGGCGCAAGTTCGCGAGCGGCGTCGGGCTCGGGCACTCGTTCTTCTACGAGCACTGGGGCATGGTCTCGTGTGTCGCCGGCATCACCGGCGGCGTTTTCGCCGGCATCCTGTCCGATCACTTCTTCCAATCGCGACGGCCGCCGGTCGCGACCGTGTTGTTCGCGATCGTGCTTGCGGGTGCGTTCGTGTTGCTCACCGGCACGCCCGCGGGGATCGGCTTCGTCGTCGCGTTCATGGCGATGTCGGTGATCGGCGTCAACGGCATGCTCTCCGGTGTCGCGAGCCAGGACTTCGGCGGCTCGCGCAACGCGGGCACGGCGACGGGCCTGATCGACGGCTTCGTCTACTTCGGCGGCGCGATCCAAGACAAAGTGCTCGGTCGCTTGCTGCCGGCGTCGTTCATCCTGGTCAACGGCGTGCGCGTACCGAACGCCGAGGCGAAGCTCGTGTCGAGCTGGCACGCGTGGCCGCTCGCGATGATCCCGGTCGCGATCGTCGGCCTGTTGCTATCGCTTACGGTCTACAACGCGCGCGTCAAGCCGCGCGTCAGTGGCCACTGAAGTCGAGCGCGTTCGTCAGATCGCCCATCGCGACACCGCCGGCGGCGACCAGCGCCGCGTCGCGCGACGTGATGCCCGGCAGCGGCGCGATGCCGAAGCGCAGGTCGATGAAGCGCTGGATCGATCCGGTGTCGTACTGCGTGTGATCGACGAAGCCTCGCTTCGCGAACGGCGACACGATGATCGCCGGGATG
>DASXEF010000457.1:0-10413 GCA_036490255.1 Kofleriaceae bacterium | reverse complement strand
TGCCGCCGATCGACAAGCTCGATCGCGGCGCCGGGCTCGCGCTCGCCGACTTCGATCGCAACGGCGCGACCGATCTCGCGGTCGCCGGCACCGATCACGCGACCGGCAAGGGCGCGATCGTCGTGCTGCTCGGCAAGCGCGGCGTGTTCGCGCCGGCCGTGCGCTACGTGACGTCGATCGCCGGCGACGCGACGTCGATCGCAGCGGCCGACTTCGACGGCGACGGCAAGATCGATCTCGCGGCGTCGTTCGTCGGCGCGATCGCCGTCGTTCACGGCAACGGCGACGGCACGTTCGGCGCGGTGTCGATCTTGCCGACCGACGGCGGCGGACTGATCGCCGCCGATCTCGACGGCGACAACCGCGCCGATCTGATCGTCACCACGCACGCCGGCCTCGCCGTGTATCGCGCGACCGCGACCGGGTTCGATCCACCCGTCGTGCTGCCCGGCGCCGATCACGCGCAGGTCGCAGCCGGCGACTTCCGCGGCGATCATCAGCTCGGCCTCGCCGCGACGCGCAAAGACGGCCACGCGACCATCTGGCCTGCCGCTTGTCGGTGACGTGCTATCCAGCTCGCATGACAGCCGACTACGTGCCGCCGAAAGTTTGGACCACCAAAGCCAGCGGCGGCCAATTCGCCAACATCAACCGTCCGATCTCCGGCGCGACTCACGACAAAGACCTGCCGGTCGGCAAGCACCCGCTGCAGCTGTACTCGCTCGCGACGCCGAACGGCCAGAAGGTCACGATCATGCTCGAAGAGCTGCTCGCGGCCGGCCATCACGGCGCCGAGTACGACGCGTGGCTGGTCAAGATCAACGAAGGCGACCAGTTCGGCTCCGGGTTCGTCGCGATCAACCCGAACTCGAAGATCCCCGCGCTCGTCGATCGCAGCGGTCCTGCGCCGATCCGCGTGTTCGAGTCCGGCGCGATCCTGCTCCACCTCGCCGAGAAATTTCACGCGTTCGTGCCGACCGAGCCTGCCGCGCGCGCCGAGTGCATGTCGTGGCTGTTCTGGCAGATGGGCAGCGGGCCGTATATCGGCGGCGGCTTCGGCCATTTCTACGCATACGCGCCGACGAAGATCGAGTACGCGATCGATCGCTTCACGATGGAGGCGAAGCGTTTGCTCGACGTGCTCGACAAGCGGCTCGCGACGAGCGAGTACCTCGCCGGCGCCGAGTACACGATCGCCGACATCGCGGCATGGCCGTGGTACGGCGGGCTCGTGCGCGGCCTGCTCTACAACGCGGGCGAGTTCCTGTCGGTTCAGGACTACACGCACGTGCTGCGCTGGGCGACCGCGATCGGCGAACGGCCGGCCGTCCGCCGCGGTGCGATGGTCAACAAGCCGTTCGGCGACCCGGCGACCCAGCTACTCGAGCGACACGACGCGTCGGATTTCGACAAGCTCGCGAAGCGCTGAGCTATGGTGGCGCTCCACGATGAACCTCTGGAAGCGCAAGCCGCTCGATCAGCTCCTTCACGCCGAATCGGAGGGGCACCAGCTCAAGAAGACGCTCGGCGCGGGGAGCCTCGTCGCGTTAGGCATCGGCGCCATCATCGGCGCGGGCTTGTTCGTGCGAACCGCGGCCGCCGCCGCGTACAACGCCGGTCCGGCCGTCACGATCGCGTTCATCGTCGCGGCCGTCGGCTGTGCGTTCGCGGGTCTGTGCTACGCCGAGTTTGCGTCGATGATCCCGGTCGCGGGCAGCGCGTACACCTATTCGTACGCGACGCTCGGCGAGCTCGTCGCATGGATCATCGGCTGGGATCTCGTGCTCGAGTACGCGATCGGCGCGGCGACCGTCGGCATCGCGTGGAGCGAGTACCTCAACAAGCTGCTCGATTTCTTGCCGGGCCAGCACCACATCCCGTTCGAGTTCTGTCACTCGCCGTTCGAGTCGATGCGCGATGCCGCGGGCCACGTGACGGCGCACGGCATCGTCAACATTCCGGCGATCGTGATCGTCGGCCTGCTCACGCTGTTGCTGATCCGCGGGATGAAGGAATCGGCGTTCGTCAACGCGATCATCGTGGTCACGAAGGTCACGATCGTGATCCTGCTGATCATCTTCGGCTGGAGCTTCATCGATCCGGCCAACCACACGCCGTATCTGCCCGACGCGACCGTGATCAAGGACTCCGAAGGCGTCGCGCATCACTTCGGCGGCGTGCTCGGCATCCTCGGCGCCGCCGGCGTCGTGTTCTTCGCGTTCATCGGCTTCGACGCGGTGTCGACGGCCGCGCAGGAGACCGTCAATCCCAAACGCGACATGCCGATAGGCATCCTCGGCTCGCTCGTGATCTGCACCGTGCTCTACATCTTGTTCGCGCACGTGCTCACCGGCATCGCGTCGGTCGAAGACTTCCGCACGAGCGGCAAGGAAGCCTCGGTCGCGTACGCGATCATCCATCACATGCCCGGCTACGGCTGGCTCGCGAAGCTCGTCACCGTCGCGATCCTGTTCGGCTTCACGTCGGTGATCCTCGTGATGCTGATGGGCCAGTCGCGCGTGTTCTATACGATGTCGCGCGACGGCCTCGTGCCGAAAGTGTTCTCGGAAGTGCATCCGAAGTTCGGCACGCCGTACAAGGCGAACATCTTGTTCTTCGGGTTCGTCGGCGCGTTCGCGGGCTTCGTGCCGGGCGACATCGTCGGCGACATGACGTCGATCGGCACGCTGTTCGCGTTCGTGCTCGTTTGCATCGGCGTGTGGGTGCTGCGCGTGCGCAACCCGGATGCGCCGCGCCAGTTCCGCACGCCGCTCGTGCCGCTCGTGCCGATCCTCGGCGTGATCGTCAACGCCGCGATGATCTTCGGCCTGGGCTGGCCGAACTGGTCGCGCCTCGGCGTGTGGCTCGTGATCGGGCTCGTCATCTACTTCGCGTACGGCCGGCACCACTCGAAGCTGCAGGCAGAGGGCTGATCGCTCGCAGATCGCGAGCCCGTAGCTGGGCACTCGCTGATCGGCTCAGCGCCGGCCGGCGAGCCACGCGACGAGCTCGTCGCTCTGCGCTTTGACGTCGCCTTCCTGCGGCATCGAGGCGTACACGCCGCGCGCCGTGCGCGCAGCCGCGAGTGAACCCGCGTGATCGCCGTCTTCCCACAACCCCTGCGCGAGCTCGAAGTAGAGCCCGCCTCGGTACAGGCACATCTCGGTCGTCGACTCGCAGACCGCGATGCCGCGCCGCGCGACCGCGATGACATCGTGAAACTTGTTCTCTTCGAGCAGGACCGCGCCGAGGATGCCGAGCGAATCGACGAGATCCGATTCCTTGCCACCGACGATCGCTTCCATGAGCGCGACGGTCTTGCGGAGCTCGGCCTCGGCACCGGCGAGATTGCCGGCTTCGAGCTCGACCCCGCCGCTGATCTTGTGATCGGTCGCGATGTTCATCGCCGAGAACGGCGTCGGGTGCACTTTGTCGAGCGCCTCGTGGCCGGCGAGCGCGATGCGCATCTGCGCGAGCGCGTCGGCGTGACGACCGATGGTGCTGTACAGGCTCGCGAGGCTGATCGCGCCGTCGGCGATCTGGGTGTCGTCGTGGATCTTCATCGCGAGCCGTTCGCCGCGCTCGAAGTACACGCGCGCCGTCGCGGTGTCGTGCGCGGACTGCGCGGTCGTGCCGAGATTGAACAGGTCGTGGACGACATCGGGATGATCCTCGCCGAGCGCGCCGATATGGATCGCCAGGATCTGCTCGCGCAGCTGCAGCGCGTGCGAGAGATCGTTCTGCTGCTCGGCGATCTTCGCCAGCGTCGACATCGTCGCCGCAGTCGTGACCGCGTCTGGGCCGTCGTGGCCGATCTTGATCGCGAGCGAGCGCTCGCCGTCGGTCTTCGCTTCGGCGAGGTCGCGCCGGCCGATGCGCGTGAAGCTGCGTGCGTCGAGCACGAGCGCGGTGTTGTACGAGCTCGGCCCGTAGATCGACTCGGTCAGCGCGAGCGCGCGATCGAGATCGCGCTCGGCATCGTCGAATTTCAGCATCGCGTTCTCCCCCGCCGCGATCGTCGACAGGGCCGTCGCGATGTTCGGATGATCGGGACCGAGCTCGCGCTCCCAGATCTGTTCGGCCTCGCGCATCGCGGCGAGCGCCTCGGGATCGCGATGGAGCTTTTCGAGCACGCGCGCGCGCAGGTTCAGCGCGTCGGCGCGATCGTCGTCGCGCGAGCTCGCGTGCTCCAGCGCGTGATCGACGTGGGCGAGCGCGTGGTCGTAATCGCCGCGCGCGTAGAACAGATTTGCTTCGGCGAGATCGAGACCTGCTTCGGTCGCCGGATCGCCGCCCGATCGCGCCGACGCCGCCCGCGCGAACACGAGCCGTTCGCCGGCGCTGTCGAGCTTCTGATGTGCGATCGCCATGTCGACGAGCCCGCGCCACGCGACGTTCGCGACCGCATCGTCGTGGGCTTGGCCGGCGGCCGTGATCGCGTCGGTATCGTCGCGCTCGGCGGCGCCGTCGTCGTGCAGCGCGGCCTCGTAGCGCGCGAGCTCGATCAGCGTGTCGGCGAGCAACGGCGCGTAACCGAGCGCACGCGCCTGCGCGACGAGGTCGCGCGCGTCGACGACGCCCTGCTGGAATCGGCCGGCGCGATACATCGCGACGTTCGCGTCGGAGGCGGCGCGGAGCTCCGCGACGCGTGCGGCTTGTTCCGGCGACGGCAGCGGCACGTCGGCGAGCGCGGCGCTGGTCGTGCAGCGATCGGGCGGCGTGAGCTGATCGATCGCGTGGATCGCGCGATCGACGAGCGCGACGTCGACATCCTGCTCGAACACGTTCGCGAGCGCGCGTAGCTCGTCCGCGAGGCGATCGAAGCAACGCACGCGCAGCTCGGCGGTCGCCGCCGTTTGCTCGTGCCGCGCGGTCGCGAGGCAGACGTCGCGCCGATCGTCGCGCCAGCGATCGACATAGCGATCGAGATCCGCGCGCGCGAGGCTCGCGGTCGTGGCGCCGTGCGCACGACCGGCGCCGACAAATCGCGCGCTCATCGCGATCGCATCGAACGGCGTCCACACGCGCTCGATCCGATTCGCCGCGACCTCGCACGCCGCGGCGGCGTCGCGACCGCGCAGGTGAATGCCACCGGCGATCGCGAGCCCGAGCACGACCGCGCCGCCGATCGCCAACCCGAGGCGGCGTCGCGCAGCGATCGGATCGCGCTCGAGCTCGACGAGCAGCGCGCCGAGCGACGGCCAGCGCGCGTCGGGCGCACCGCGCATCGCGCGCTCGAGCGGTGCGCGAATCCACGACGGCGACGAGCGACCGTCGAGCGCTTCCGACAGCGCGACCGCGAACGCGTACTGATCGCTGCGCGCATCGACCACGCCGGCGCGTTGCTCGGGCGCCATGTAGCGCGGCGTGCCGCCCTGCACGTTCGTGCTATCGGCGACGTGAACCGCGAGCCCGAGATCGGCGACGCGCGGCCGGCCATCCGTGCCGACAAGCACGTTGTCGGGCTTGAAGTCGCGATGGACGAGCCCGGCGTGGTGCAGCGCGACGAGGCCTCGCCCGGCGGCGAGATACATCGCGACGATCTCGCGCCACGTCCGCTGCGGCGTCAACCACGTGCGCAGCGTCGCGCCTTCGACGTACTCCATCGCGATGAACACGCGCCCGTCGACGAGCCCGGCTTCGTGCACCACCACGACGTTGGGATGCGACAGCTTCGCGAGCGCCTGCGCTTCGGCGAGCGAGCGATCTTTGTGCGCGCTCGGTCGCATCACCTTGATCGCGACCGTGCGCTGCAGCGTCTGATCGGTCGCGCGATATACCTCGCCGATGCCGCCGACGCCGATCCGCTCGCCGATCATGTAGTGATCGACGAGCTGGCCTTCGGCGAGCGCGCCGACGCCGCGCAACGACACCGGCACGTCGACGGTCTCGACCGAGCCGGCGTCGGTCGCGAGAACGTCGTCATCGCGACCGGCCATCGCTCGATAAGAGCATGGCGCGTTGCTCCGCCTCAACAGGATGCGGCAGACTGCATCCGTGCCGTCGCTCATCATCCGCGAGCCGGGTCAGGTCGCGTACGTGGTGGAGCTCGAGACCACGCTGACCGCCGGGCGTGATCCGTCGGCAGTCTCGCTGGTGCTCGCCGATCGGCAGGTCTCGCGCAAGCACGCGCGCATCGAGCTCGCCGGCGATAGCTGGCGCGTCGTCGATCTCGAATCGCGCCACGGCACGCGCGTCAACGGCGTGCAGCTCGCCGAGGCGAAGCTCGGCGACGGCGACGTCATCCAGCTCGGCGGCGTCACGCTGATCTATCGCAGCATCGATCAACCGACCACGGCATCCGTCGTCAAGACGCTCACGCACGTCGAAGCTCCGCCCGAGCGCGCGACCGATCTCGAGCAACGCCGGCTGCGCATGCTGTTCGATGTCACGCGCGTGATCGCGTCGCTCGCCGGCGATGTCGACGCGGCGGTGACCCGCGTGCTCGAGACGACGCTCGAGGTGCTCGACTGCGAGCGCGGCGTGGTCGGCTTGTTCGATCGCGCGACCGGTGCAGCGGGGCGCCGGCTCGCCGTCGCACGTGGCGTGGCGACGGTCGACGACGTCGTCATTCCGGCGTCGTGCCTGTCGACGATGATCGAACGCCACGAGGCCGTGCTCGTACGCGATCCACTGCTCGGGACGGCGCATTCGGCGATGGGCGCACCGCTGCGCGTCGGCAACCGCACGCTCGGCTATCTGTTCGTCGACGACCGCGCGCGCGGCCGCCGATTCGAGGCCGAAGATCTCGCGTTCCTGACCGCGCTCGCCCGGCTCGCCGCTTCCGCGCTCGAACAGAGCGAGCTCAATCGCCGCAATGCCGCGTTGGCCGAGCTCGCGGACGGCGGTACGACGGACTTGCCACCGCTCGTCGGCAACTCGGCGGCGATGAAGCAGCTGCGTGCCCAGATCGCGAAGTGCGCTGCGGCCGACGCGACGATCACGATCCACGGCGAGACCGGCGTCGGCAAGGAGCTCGTCGCGCTACACGTGCACGCACAATCGGCGCGCGCGGACCAACCGTTCGTCACGGTCAACTGCGCGGCGATTCCCGAAGCGCTGATCGAGAGCGAGCTGTTCGGCGTCCAGCGCGGTGCGTTCACCGGCGCCGACAAGACGCGGCGCGGCCGGTTCGTGCTCGCGCATCGCGGCACGCTGTTCCTCGACGAGATCGGCGATCTCGCGCTCGCCGCGCAATCGAAGCTGCTACGCGCAATCGAGAGCGGCGAAGTGCAGCCGGTCGGCGCCGAGACGGTCACGCGCGTCGACGTGCGCATCGTCGCTGCGAGCCACAAGAAGCTCGCCGACGAGGTCAAAGCCGGGCGATTTCGCGAAGACCTCTATTATCGGCTCGACGTGCTCGAGCTCGAGGTCCCGCCGCTGCGCGAGCGCGGCGACGACATCGCGCTGCTCGCCGATTACCTGCTCGCGCGGCTGAGCGAGAAGCGCGCCGAAACGCCGGAGCTCACCGACGATGCGCGTGCGGCGCTCCGCGGCCATGCGTGGCCCGGCAACGTGCGCGAGTTGCGCAACGAGCTCGAGCGAGCGCTGCTGCTCGCCGACGGTCGCGTGATCGACGCCACGGCGCTGCGCTTGCGCGGTCAGGCCGCATCGGCGTGGACGCCGCTCGAGGCCGCCGAGCGCAAGTTGCTCGAAGACGGCCTGCGCGGCCACGACGGCAACATCCAGGCGACATCGCGGGCGCTCGACGTGCCGCGCAACACGCTCTATCGCAAGCTCAAGAAGTACGGCCTGCGCTAAAGACAGTGACCGTGGGCATCGGCGCGAGCGATCTTCGTCGCGCCGATGGACCAGGTAAGCCGTGCGAAATCGCGAATTCACGTGGTCCATGAATCGAACGTCTCGGACCACGGTCCGCGGCCGCACGTCTCGACGAGCGGCTATGACAAATATCGCTCGCGCAACCGCCCGGTCCTGACGAGCGAAACGTTGCCGCACCGTGCCGCCGGTGCCGCTCCGACGGTGTGCGAGCGTGCGGGAATGCGTCACGTCATCGCACTCGCCTTGCTCGTTCCAGCCGCCGTCTACGCCGACGAGGCACCGGGCTTCGTCACGCTCGATCGCGGCGACGCGACATCGCGCGTCGGTGTCGAAGCGTCGTTCGAGCTGCCGAACTCGTCGGGGCTGACCGACGGCGGCGGCGAGACCGCGCTCCGGTTCGAAGTGCACGGCCAGTACGTCGATCCCGGACTGCGCGTCGGCGGCTACGCGCAGGTTCCGATCAGCTACGTCAGCAGCGGCGACGGTGGCGAGAACCAATCGGGAACCGGGTTTGGCGACGCCGAGATCGGCGCGCTCTACGTACCGCGCGTCAACGACAACTTCAGCATCGTGCTCCGCGCCGGTCTCGCTCTGCCGACGGCTTCGGAGAACAGCAACAACGAGCTCGCGAGCCTCATCGGCTCGTTCTCGCGGATGACCGATTTCTATCTCGCGATCCCGCACGGCACATCGCTGCGGCTCGCAGTCTCGCCGCTGTGGCGCTCCGGCATGGTGTTCGCGCGAGCGGACGTCGGCATCGACATCAACCTCGATGACGACAACAACGGCGGCCCAGCCGCCGACAAGGTCGTCCGCTTGAACGGTGCGGTCGGCGTCGATCTCGGCCAGTTTTCGGTCTCGCTCGAGTCGGTCAACATCTGCGACGTGCCGGCCAATGGCGAGATGATCAGCACCGGCGAGCAATGGATCAACGAAGGCGCCGTCGCCGGCCGGCTGCGCACCGGCAACTTCCAGCCGTATGCGGCGGTCGTGTTTCCGCTCGACCACGACAGTCACGAATTCATCGACGCGTCGTTCACGCTCGGGCTCGACGCGCGGCTCTGATCACTGCGCGCGCAGCCACGTCACCATCGCGGCGATCGCCTTGTCGCGCGCGGCGAGCGGCCAGTAGCGGCGAAACTTCGGCGCACCTTCGCGCGACGACAACGAGTCGGCGATCTGATCGGCGAAGCGCAGCGTCTCGACCGCGCCTTCTTTCGGCAGCAGCGGATCCTTGGCGTCGATGCCCTGCGACTGCTGGAAGCCGTCGGTCTGGACGTCGATGTCGCCTCGACGCACGCGTACGGTGCCGAGCTTGGCGCGATTCGCGAGCTCGCCCACCAGATAGTCGCGGAACGCCGGGACGTGCACGAGATCCGAATCGATCAGGTCGAGCATGTAGTACGAGGCCTTCTTCGACAGCAGCGGGATCCACGCCGACGTGCCGAACAGCGTGTGCGCCGCCGCCGCGATCGCCGGCGTTTTCGCGTGCGCGATCATCGGCGCGAACCACGCGAGCGCATCGAACTCCGCCTGATCGGGCGTCGTCGACACGATCCAGCTCGCGTAGTCGGCAAGCGCGGTGTCGTCGCCCGCGGCGATCCGCGCGGTCGTGAGCTCGGCGATCGCAGCGCCGAGATACGGCTCGTCGCCGTGGCTGCTGCCCCAGCTCGCGATCTGCGCGCGCACGAACTTCGCGACCTCGGGCTTCGCCGCCATCGGATCCCATGCCGCGAATGCTTCGAGCATCGCCGATTGCTCGCGCCAGCTCGACATCGCGGGTAGCCGGCGGAGAAACAGCGCGGTCACGCTCGGCGATGTCTTGCCGCGCAGGGCTTCGCCGCGCAATGCCGGCTTCGAGTTCGGCGGCAACGGGGTCGTCGTCGTCCACTGATCGATGCTGCTCGACGGCATCGTCGTCTCGTTGGTCGGCTGCGTGATCTGCGACGCCGCGGTCAACCACGTGCCGGCATCGAGCTTGTCGTCGGCGAGCATCCGGTACTCGCGCTCGACGATCGGCACGCCTTTCCACTTCGCCCAGTATTCGCGGAGCTGCTTGACGACCGCGAGCCGGCCGGCGCGACCGCGCGCGGTGAGGTTGTCGCCCGTCGATGCCGGCGTGAAGAACGACATGTCGAGCACGCCCGACAGCGCCACGTAGGCCGCTTCGTAGACCGTGAGCACGTCGCGCGACCGCGCGAAGTCGCGCCAGAACTGCACCGAGCGCGTGTAGCGATCGTCGGTCTCGAGCGTCGCGAGCAGCGGCTCGGTCGCCGCCTCACCTTCGTTGATCAGCGCTTGAATGATCGGATCCATGCCGAGCGCGACGCCACCCGGCTGGCCCATCTGGCGCGCAGCGACCTGATCGAGCGCGCCGATCAGGCGAGCGATTCGCACCGACTGCGGCAGTAACGCGAGCGTCGTGAGATCGAGGGCCGGCCGCGGCGATGTCGCGCGGCGCTGCTCGTCGGCGAGCAGGTCGTCGATCGAGCTGAGAAACTCGATGCCGCGCGTGTTCGGTGCGGGCGCCGGCATCGCTTTCGCGAGCGCGGGCAGCCGGCGCCAGCTCTCGATCGCGAGCGCGACATCGCCGCGCATGTGCGCCGTGACCCCGCGCTCGAACATCGCCCA
>DASXEF010000453.1:0-2095 GCA_036490255.1 Kofleriaceae bacterium | reverse complement strand
ACGCGCGGACCTTGTCGGCGGTGTCGCCCTTCGCCGACAGGAACATGATCGGCGCGGGCGAGCGCGACGGATCGGAGCGCAGCATCTCGGCGGTGCGATAGCCGTCGGTGCCCGGCATCATCACGTCGAGCACGATCATGTCGGGCCGGAAGCGCCGCGCTTCGGTCAGTGCCGCGGCCGCCGAGCCGGCGTCGCGCACTTGGTAGCCGCCGAGCTCGAGGACTTCGCGGCAGATCATGCGGATCGATGCATCATCGTCGACCACGAGCACGCGCGGCGCTTCGCGGCGACCGCTCTCGACGAGGCGCAGGCACGCGTCGCGAAACGACGCCGGCTGGATCGGAAACTCGACGACGTCGTTCGCGCCGGCGGCGAGCAAGTCGGCGCGCTGCGAGGGCTCGCCGACGACCATCACGGCCGTCTTGTGCGTGTCGGGGTCGTGCTCGAGGATCGCGAGCAACGCGAGCGCGTCGGGCATCGCGCCGGCGACCACGGCGAGCACCGGATGCTCGGCGCGTGCGAGCGCGAGCGCGCTGTCGACATCGTTGGCGACGAGCACGCGATCGGTGATCGCCATGAGCTGGCCTTTGACGAGCAGCGCGCGCCGCGAATCGTCGTCGACGACGAGCGCCGACATGCCGTCGCCGAGGCCGCGACGCCGTGGCGCCGCTTCGATCGAGATCGGCTGCGTGAGGTCTTCTTTGACCTGCGAGACGGGCAGGGTGAACACGAACTTCGTGCCGGTCGCGTCGCTCTCGACCCAGATCCGGCCGCCGTGCGCCTCGATGATCGTGCGCGAGATCGACAGTCCGAGTGCGCTGCCGCCGACGCGCCGGCCCGACGCCGAGAACGGCTCGAACACGCGCTCGCGGTCCTCGCTCGCGATCGGCTCGCCGGTGTTGTGCACGCTGACGCCGACCGCGTCTTCCGAGATCGGCGGCCCGAACACCTGCACGTCGATCGTGCCGCCTTGCGGTGCGAACCGGATCGCGTTGGTGAGCAGATTGCCGAGCACCTGCGCGAGCCGCTCGGGATCGCCGAGGATGTTGATGTCGTCTTCGGTCGCGCCGAACTTGATGCGCAGCTGCTTCGCCGCCGCCGCCGAGTGATAGCGATCGATCACCTCGCGCGCGAGCCGGTCGAGCTGAACCGGCGCGGTCGATACCGAGATCGATCCGGCCTGCGCGCGCGCCAGATCGAGCAGCTGATCGACGAGCTGGTTCATTCGCGTCGCCGCTTGCCGCGCCATCTCGATGTAGCGCAGCTGGCGTTCCTGGATCGGCCCGGCATAGCCGGATAGCAGGATGTCGAGCGCACCCGCGATCGAGGTCAGCGGCGTGCGCAGCTCGTGCGACATCACCTGCGCGAACTCGGCGCGGCGACGCGCGACGTCGGCGGTATCACCCAGATCGCGCAGCACGACGATCGCGCCGACGGTCTCTTTGCCTTCGCGCAGCGGCGTGACGACCGAGTGCAACACGCGATCGACGATGCGAACGTCTTCGCGGATCGGATCCGGCGATGCGGCGGCGAGCTCGAACGGATAGAACCCGACGACGTCCTTGAGATACGCGGTGTCGACGATCGCGTCGTCGGGAATTCCGAGCATCACGCGCGCGGCGCGGTTGATCATGACCTCGCCGGAGGTCGTGTCGGCGAAGATCGCGCCGTCGGCCATCCCGTCGACCGCCATCCGCAACCGTTCCTGTGCGCGCATCCAATCCGCATCATATCAAAGCGCACGTTCGCCGCGGGGCAAACGGTCCCGCTGCGTGTTAGCGTCCGCGCGGGAGGTCTGTGATGAGCGTGAAGATGATGGTGTTGGTGGTGCTCGCCGGCTGTGCGAGCAACGAAGTGTCCGAGGGAACCGCGACAAGCGAGCTCGAGTCGAGTGTCGAGATGACCCAGCACGAGTGGGACGTGGTTCGCACGCTCTCGCCGCTGCCGGATCTTCCGGTCGACACGACGAATCGCTACGCCGATTCGCGCGCGGCTGCGCGGCTCGGCCAGAAGCTGTTCTTCGAGCCGCGACTCTCCGGTCCGATCCAGACCGGCACGCCGGCCGAAGGCCAGCTCGGCGCGATCGGCGAGAAGT
>DASXEF010000395.1:0-3010 GCA_036490255.1 Kofleriaceae bacterium | reverse complement strand
TCGGATCGCTTGTTCGTGCGCCGCGATCGAGCGTGGCAGCTGCTCGACAACTAACGTTGGCCGGGCTGTTCGTACAAATCGATCAGGCCGAACTGCTGCCAATCGAAGACGAGCAACGGCGTGCGCGGCGGTGTTGTCGGCAGGGGCTCGTAGCCGTCGGGGATGCGAAACCGCACACGCTGCGCCCAGCCCCGGAACGCGAGACCGGTAGCGTACGGATCTAGTTTTGCGTCGGTGCGCGCGTCTTCGCGATGGCGCCGCCAGTTGTTGAGGACGTACGCGAGCGCGTTGCGCGCGAACTGCGCGGTCTTGATCTGCGTCGCGTGGTAGCGATACGCGAACACCTTGCCGGGGCCGCGCTGGATCGCCCGCGCCGCGTTGATTGTGAAGCTCTGCATGCCGCGAGTCAGCGCACGCCGATCGACGGCCTCGACGAGCAAATGCAAATGATTGCGTTGAATCGAAACGTGCACGACGCGGAAGTCAGGGCGCGCAAGATAGCGCGCGAGCACGCGGCGCAACGCGCGATAGACAGCACGGCAGCGCAAGCGCGGCGTCCAGGCGGTCGTGCGCAGCACGACGTGCACCGGATGTAGCGGCGACAGCGACGGACGCTTGCGATGCGGCGCATCGTGCTGATGCGGCTTGCGCGGCCGACCAGCGCCGGAACGGCGGCCTCCATGCATCGAGCGCTGCTCTACCATCTTGAATATGGCACTAACATATCACGCAAGGCACGTCAACACGGAACACGTTGGACCATGCGTGGTCTAGAACACGCCGAGCAAATGCGCGAGCACGCCGATCGCGCCGAGCAATACGACGACGATCGCGAGCCAGATCCACGCGCGCGATCGCTGCGGCATCGGCGGCATCATCGCGACGCTCTCGCGCCGGCGCTCGAGCATCGCGCCGGAGATCGCCGGCAGCTCACCGACCGGCTCGAGCTCCTTGCTCTGGATGATCTCGTAGAGCGCCGACACCGCGCTGTCCTCGCGACGCAGCGGCTCCTTTTGGGTGAACACCCACTCGACCCACGACACCAGCTGTTGTGCGGTGAGCCGGCCGGCGGCGACCACGCCGATCGCGTCGCGCATGTCGCCGGCGCGTTGCCAGCGCTTGTTCGGATCGCGCGTCAGCGCGGTCAGCACGATCTGATCGACTTCCGGCGGCACTTCCGAGTTCGAGCGCGACGGCGGCGGAATCGGCAACGAGCGCACGTGATCGAGGATCGTGCCCTGCGCCGGCGCGTCGAACAGCCGCTTGCCGGTGAGCAGCTCGTACATCACGACGCCGAGCGCCCACAGATCGCAGCGCGCATCGAGCTTGCCCGACAAATACTCGGGCGCGACGTAGTTGAGCTTGCCCTTGATCACGCCGACCTGGCTCTGCACCGAGTTCTGCTTCGTCTTCGCGAGCCCGAAGTCGATCAGCTTGACCTGGCCGGTATTCGACACGATCACGTTCGACGGCGACACGTCGCGATGCACGATGCCGAGCGGATGGCCGAGCTCGTTGCGCATGTTGTGCGCGTGCTCGAGCGCGTCGCAGAGCTGATACGCGATCTCGAGTACGACCATCGTCGGAATCTTGCCGACGTAGTCGATGCAGTGTTGCTGCAGCTGTTGCAGCGTCGGACCGGGCACGAACTCGAACGCGATGAAGTACGTGCCGCGCAGCTTGCCGAACTCGTAGACGCGCGCGATGCCGGGATGGCGGAGGTGACGCGCGAGCCGCGCCTCGTCGATGAAAGAGCCGACGAGCTCGCGGACGCTCGCGATGTGCGGATACAGCCGCTTGAGCGCGACCGGGTTCTTCACCGCGCGCGTGCGCGCGAGATGAACGGCGGCGAGGCCGCCTGCGCCGAGCTCTTCGTAGATCTCGTACGATCCGAATCGCTCGCGCACGCGATCACGATACCGCGTTAGTCGCGGCCGGTGCCGAAATGACCGCCGACGGTCAACGACGCGACGAACGCCGAGATGTCGTACGTGCCCTTGTACTCGGGCAGATCTTCGGCGGTGCCGGTCGCCGTCGCGCGCGTGCGCGGGATGAGCCACAACAGGCCGACCGAGACATCGAGGTTGCCGAGCTCCTTGGTCGCACCGAGCGTGACCTCGTGACGATCGTCGTCGGGCAGCTGCGGCGTCAGCGACGCCGACGGCACCGGCGTCGGATCGTAGATGTAGCCGGCGCGCAGGCCGAGCCCGAGATCGGGCAACCAATATTCGGCGCCGGCACGCACCGAGATCGTGTTCGTGTAGTTCTCCGGCGTCGCCAGCGTCTGCGTGCCCGTCGCGGCGTTCGCCGGCACGTTGATGTCGAGGCTCTTGAACACCGACCAATCGGTCCACACGACGTCGGCTTCGATCTCGAGCTCGTCGAGCGGGCGATACGCGGCACCGACGGTCCACTGCTGCGGCAGCTTGATCGTCGACGAGATCGGGCCGTCGGGCGGCAGCGAGCTGCGATACGGCGCCGGCGCGTCGAAGTTGCCGGTGCCGGTGTAGTCGAGCTTGACGCTCGAGCGCCACATCGCGCCGATCGACAGCTGCGGGAAGCCCTCGACGCGATACATCGCGCCGGCGCGGCCGCCGATGCCGAACGCGGTCGCGCCGAGATCGGCAGTGCCCTTATCGCTGCCGAAATAGATGTCGCGCGTGATCTCGAACGTCGCCGGTACGAGATCGACGCCGCCGCCGATCGTCAGGCCCGGAATCACCGAGCCGAGGTTCACGCCGACGGCTGGCGTGATGAAGTACGTGCGCAGCGAGACGGTGTGCGCGGCATCGAGCGTCGTCGCGTCGTCGGGCCACGAGATCGCCGAGCCGAACGGCGTGTAGAAGCCGATGCCGGCCGACACGATGTCGTTGATGCGGTGGCTGACGAAGATCGCCGGCAGCACCTGCGGGCTCGTGTTCGTATCGGTCGACGTGCCGCCGGTCTGGTTGAACGTGATGAACGGCTGGACGAGCGAGCCGCTGATCTGGAAGCGCGTGCCGTCGCCGAG